>NZ_DJTP01000042.1:0-46680 GCF_002440405.1 Empedobacter sp. UBA6305
CGAAGTCATGAAGTACGACAGCTGTTCGTAGAAATTGAATTGGATACAGATAAAATTGAATTTATTGATGAAATAAAATCAACTTTCAATAAAACTCCTCAAATTCAGCAATGTTATTATGTAACAGGTGAAGTAGATTTTGCATTGATTATGGTGGTTAATACTATGCGAGAATACGAATCCTTGACTCGAAAATTATTTTTTAGTAACTCGAATATACGACGTTTTAAAACTTTTGTCAACATGCATACAGTTAAAACTGGATTACAAATACCATTACCTAAGAATGATTCATAGCTACTTTGTTACTATTGTTCTCTACTAAACTATAACAAGAAATTTAATAAATAGATAGGCTAAACTACTAATATTTATCTAAATACCACCATATCGTACGAAGCTACCTAGTATTAACATGATTATACTAATCGTTGTCACCGCTATAATATGAAATGTCATGAGAGGAAGTTTTGTATCATCTGTTTTTAAACGAGGAAGCACATAAAATTGAGCACTCAAAGCCAATAATACAATTGTTGCTAAGCCTATCAGTTTTAATGAGACAACTCTTTCAATGGGGTTTTCGAATTGAAACCAATTACTAATCTTGATCGTGTAGATATAAGACATTCTTACTCCTGTAATAACCATAACTAATAAAGCTGGAAGTCCTATTCGTTCGTATTTACTTTCAAAAGAGAACAATTTCTCTATCGATTTTTCTTTCCATACTTGTGGTAAAATAACCAAACTTAATATAATATGTCCACCAACCCATATCGTAGCGCCTATTAAATGGAAAATTAATAATAGATGTAATTCGTGCATATCAAGAAATATTAATTCATTTTATTGATGATCTTATTTTACTAAAATCAACTGACTATTTACTAAAGCCTCTAACTTATGTATAACATTTGGTTCTATCGTTATATAGTCACTAGAGCTTAATTCTATTGTTTGTTCATTTTCATCTGAATACACTACTTTTCCAGTAACACATAAAAGCAAAGCAGGTATTTTTGTACTGTGCTCTTTTAAAACACTTTTTTCTAATAATTGAATTGATGTTACATTACTAGATTCGCCTTTGAAAATACTTATCGCTCCAACGCTTTTATCAGTATCATGAATACTATTTAAATTTGGTAAATTTTCCATAATGAATTATTTATCTTCTAAATTTATTCCAAATCAATTAAATACTCGACCAAATCTATCTTATATTTTCTTATTTATACTCAGTAATAATTAATTTTTAAATCAATTACCATTTCAAATAAAAATCACTTCACTTCTCCCCTATTTTGTTCGCCCACTTTTTCCGAAACATTATCGAACAACACTCGAACAAATCCTATTTCTAGTTTTATGATTTTCACCTCAACCCCTCTCCAATAAAAGAAAGTTGTATTCTTGTTATTCTTGCCTTTATATTCAATCTCAAAATTTTTCAGCTGGGTTGTAAATAAAATAATAAAAGAGAAAATTCATAAATTTCATATTCAATCCCATTTCATTTTTACCTTCCAGATGAATGTATTTTTTAATTTCCTTTACGATAGAATGAATATCTTTTCCATTTATTTTAAGATATTTGTAATATGGATGGTAAAACAAGAGCAAATATAAAACCTGGTATGCTGGTTAATATTGTATTGAAAAAGGATCAACGAACTGGCGAATTGACTGAGGGTATCGTGAAAGATTTATTGACTTCTGCGCCTTATCATCATCGTGGTATAAAAGTTCGTTTGACGGATGGACAAATTGGACGTGTGCAAGAAATTATTGAAGACGATTTTTAGAATGCATCAAACTATAAATTAAAAGCTCTTATCAATACAGATAAGAGCTTTTTACAATTTTTCACCTTTGCCTTTTCTATTTCAACAAATAGATTTTAATTAACAAATTGTGTGTTATAACAACTTAAACCATCTATTTGAATAATTTTATTTCAAAATGCACAACTGGTTTTAATTAAGAATCCTATAAATCGGATATTGTCTGTAAGTATTCTTCTCAAAATAAGGCGAATTTTTATAAACCCAATCCAACTGTGCTTCGCCATCATTAGCAAACTCTGGTTTTAATGCTTTTTCTGCTTCAAATGCGGTTTTCAAAACCACATTATTTTTCAATAATTCAGCAGCTTTATCCTCAAAAATATAAGCCGAATAATATTCTTTCTGACCTAATATTCCATCGAAAAAATTCCAGTTAAAGAACGAATCCAATGCCTCTGGTTCTAAGGTTTCAAGAATATATTTCACTCCATCTTGTTGTGTTGGCACAATATAATCTCCTTCAAAAAATTTAAGCGATTTCATCGATTTTGTAACCACCGTTTCGTAATGATTATAATGTCCTTCATATGCATTTTTATTGGTTTTAAAATCTGATATTTTATACGATTCGACGTTAATTAATGTATCATTTTCTATTCGTTTCATTTGAATATCATTTCGTTGCAAAGCTTCTACAACGCGATATTCAGCTTGTGGAAGAACATAATATTTCGGAATTGTAATGTAACTAATTGGTTTTGCAGAATTGAATAATTTAATTTTTTTTGTAAATGGTTTCGATCGATCATAGTACAATCTATCTTTTCCCGAAACCGCACTTGGCTTGTATCCTGCTTCAAATCCTTTAAAATTCATTGTTGTAAATTGAGTAGAATCTATTTTCCAACGAATTCCATATTGATTTCCGACCTGATATTGTTTTAGATTTTCTTTTCGTAAATTTCTGATTGTCAAATATTCTTTATCTAAATTTTCTAGATTTACCAACATATATTTATACGTTGCGTCTACACGGTTTTCATAAGGCTTTAACATATGTGTTTCGGGCATTGTGCTTAGTGCATTAAACAATGTTGTATAACCTGTAGAATAGCGTGGAGAATCTTCGAAAGCTGCAAAACCAATATCAGGAACATCGCCATGTATGTTCACATATTGCGTACTTTCGTAACCATTTTTTTGCATTTCGGCTAGATTATTTGCTTGATATGTCGTATAAAAATAATCGCCCAAAACATTTCCTACACGCGCTTTAAAAGACGAAATATAGGTAAATGTGTACTGATAATCTGCCCCATTACTTACATGATTATCAATAAAAACATCAGGTTTCAACCAATGAAAAATCGTCTGAAAGCTTTTTGCATTTTTTGAATCATTTTTAATAAAATCTCTGTTCAAATCATAATTTCTGGCATTTCCACGAAAACCATATTGTTCAGGTCCATTCTGATTTGCGCGCGAAAAAGCCCCTCTATTCAACATACCACTTACATTATAGGCCGAAATCGCAGCAATAATAAAATTCTTAAGCGGTTTAATTTTTTTCATTGCCAAATCTCGCATCAACATCATCGTCGCATCAATTCCGTCCGGTTCTCCAGGATGAATTCCATTGTTTACGAAAAGCACTGCTTTTGTTTTACGTAATTCTTTTATATCTTTTTCTTTAAATGGATTATAAACAACTACATAAATTGACTTTCCATTATCGTCTTCTCCTTTTTTTACATACTGTATTGTCTCAAAATTTTCCGCTAAATTTTGATAAAACACATTCATTTCATCATAGGTTGTAGTTTGATTTTTATTTCCTTTTTCGTAAGGAGTTATAAAATTATTTTGACCAAAAAGTAGTGTAGAAGTAAGAAATAAAAACAGTATTTTAAAATTCATATCATTAATTTCTTACTAAAATAGAGAGAATACAAAAGATTCAACATGAAAATGAATTATTTTTCTAAAATAATCTTCTACATACAGTAAAAAACATTTGAAATTATAAGGAGAAGCTCTTGTGGAGCTTAGGTAAACTTGTTACAAGTTGATTAATAAATTATATGTTCATTTTTTTTCTTGATAAAAAAAACGAACCAAAAAAAATCAAGTCCGTGCCTACAAGTCGGTCAATAACGACTACTCGCTAAATGCTTTAAATTATTCACATATAAAATGTGAACAGTAAATCATTTTTAACGCTCACTACGTAGAATTGACACTCGACTCTTCAGCAATGACAGCTTTAAAATTCGTTATTATAAGTGAATTTGAATATTGAAAAAGGAATTAAAAATCCGACGATTTAGTATCGAAATGAAATTCAATTCTAAATTATTGGAATAAAAAAAGTTGGAGTGTCTGAGTGGAACGAGTTGACAACTTTATGAAAATAATTTAGTTAGTTGAATCATTGAGAGACTACTGTCGGCATCTTTTTTTGTTTCGTTTTTTTTGGATGAACAAAAAAATGAAAAGAAGAAATATAGAATCACCCTATCCCTACTTCCTCTTATCATTTATTTTATTTAATTAACTCGTATATTACTGAAATTAAATAAATTAAAACATATAACAAAGTTCACGAATTCTACGACAGTGCAGATGTGCAAAGGCTACTTAACGTTAGTGAAAAAACGTTGTATCGCATGAGGAGAAACAAGACGATTCCTTGTTTTAAGCTCGGTAAAAAGTACTTTTTCCCAAAACATTTCTTTAATATAAAATTCTTGGATAAGAGCCTTTTTTGTTAAAGAATGTCTTATCCTAAAATAAGTTGACACCAAATCAACTTATCATGAAAGAATCATACTTAGAAAGAGAAAAGCGTACACAACGCGATTACACCTTAGGCTTTAAGTTAGCTGTTGTACGCCAAGTAGAAAAAGGCGGCTTTACGTATAAACAAGCCCAAAAACACTACGGTATACAAGTTCGACTAGGCACTCAATGGGGTTACCTGAGTTTAATAACAGATGCTTATTCAAGAAAAATAATGGGGTATTGCTTCCGTGAAGATTTATCAGCTGATGGTTGTATTGAAGCGCTTAACATGGCAGTAAATAACAGGCTTTATAATGAATCTATAATTCATCATTCTGATAGAGGATCGCAGTATTGCTCACATAAATATGTAGATTTATTACTCTCAAATAACATAGCTATAAGTATGACAGAAAAAGGTGATCCCTATGAAAATACAATGGCAGAAAGGGTTAATGGAATAATTAAAATGGAATTTAATTTATATGAAAGCACATTAGGTTTTGATCAGACAAAAATTAAAATTACTAATAGTATTAAAACTTATAATGAATTAAGACCACATACAAGTTGTGATTATTTAACTCCAAATGCTGCGCATTTGCAGTCAGAAAAATTAAAGAAAAGATGGAAAACTATAATAGAAGTTTTAATAATCAAAACTCCTTTGTATAGTAAATTTAGGATTAAGATCAATTGGTGTGTAACTATAACAGGATTTATTTAAAAACATGTATAGTTATTTTAGGACCGGGTCATTTGTTTATTCTAAAGCTAATACTTTACAGAAAAAAGAATTTGTAAACATAGTGTTCGACAGCAGTTTACACTATGAAAATGGGATTTATCAAATACCTACAATGATGGATTTATTTTCGAGTAACCATTTGAAAATAAAGGAAGAAAACTTTTTTATTTATACAAAAAAAGAGATTCTAAGTAATAGAATCCCTTTCAGCGGAGAGTGAGGGATTCGAACCCCCGGAGGTGTGACCCTCAACAGTTTTCAAGACTGCCGCATTCGACCACTCTGCCAACTCTCCAACACAGCGTTTATTGCCGTATTGCGAGTGCAAATATAGAACGCTTTTTCGAATTTGCAAATAAAAATTTTTAACAATTATTTTACGAAAACGTTTTCGTAAAATTCAATTCAATTTAAATTAAACAATAAAATAATGGTTAATAGCTACTTATTAGTATTCATAAAATTTAAAATTTCCTATTAAAAATTTATTTTTTTTCTATATTTTAGTATTTTCGTAGGAATAGTTGTGTTTTTATGACAATAATTAGTTTTTGTAAAAAAAATGTACGAAATCGTTATAATTGATTACTTTTGCCAAGAATTAAGTAAATAAACACAAATAAACATTTATTAAATGAACCACTCTTCTTATGATCAACAACTTGCATCTTTCAATGAAATGAGCAAAAAGGTTGTAGAATTCATTAAAATTGTTTCAGATTTATGGTATGATCAATCTGTTGAATTGGTAATTTTCCGTAATCAATTAGTTGATAAAAACGTTAGTGACATCGTAAATCTACATCAGTATGCTGAGGAATTTGTAGAAAAAAAGATTGCTATCGACGATACATTAGCGATTGCTAAAGCTATTTCTGAAGCTAAATTACCAGCTTCTAGACTTGATGTTGGAAAATTAGCTAAAGAATATATTTCTGGGAATTACGCTTCGGCAGAAGCTTTCGTTGAAGAGAAATTAGGTGCAAGCAAAAATGTAAAAAGTGTTGAACCAAAAGACGTTGTTTTATACGGTTTTGGTCGTATCGGACGTTTATTAGCTCGTGAGTTGGCTTCTCAAATGGGAAAAGGTCAACAATTAAGATTACGCGCTGTTGTAACACGTGATAAAAACGATCCTGTTTTGTTAGAAAAAAGAGCTTCTTTGTTACGTCATGATTCTGTTCATGGTGATTTTGACGGAAACGTTGTAGCTGATCACGAAAATAATGCTTTAATCATCAACGGAGTTTCTGTTTATATGATTTCTGCAGCTCAGCCAGAAGAAATTGATTATACTACTTACGGAATTAATAATGCTTTAATTATTGATAACACAGGTGTTTTTAAAGATGAAGAAGCGTTATCTCGTCATTTAAAATCTGTTGGTGCTGATAAAGTTTTATTAACAGCGCCAGGAAAAGGTGTTCCGAATATTGTTTACGGTGTTAATCATGAAGAATATAGCCCAGAAAATGTAAATATATTCTCAGCTGCTTCTTGTACAACAAATGCAATTACACCTATTTTGAAAGTTGTTGAAGATAATTTAGGTGTTGTAAAAGGGCATTTAGAAACAATTCATGCTTATACAAACGACCAAAATTTGGTTGATAATATGCACAAAAAATATCGTCGTGGACGTGCTGCTGCTTTGAATATGGTAATTACTGAAACTGGTGCTGGTAGTGCTGTAGCAAAAGCTTTACCAAGTTTAGCAGGTAAATTAACTTCGAATGCAATTCGTGTTCCTGTTCCAAATGGATCTTTGGTTGTCTTGAATTTAGAAGTTAGTAAAGATACTTCTGTAGAAGCGGTAAACAATTTGATGAAAGATGCTGCATTGAACGGAGAATTAGTTGAGCAAATTAAATTTTCGTTGAACAATGAATTGGTTTCTTCGGATATTGTTGGAACTTCTGCTCCGTCGATTTTCGATAGTAATGCGACAATTGTTTCTGCCGATGGTAAAAATGTTGTGATGTATGTTTGGTATGATAACGAATATGGATACAGTCACCAAGTAATGCGTTTAGCAAAACACATTGCAGGTGTTAGAAGATATACATACTATTAATAGTATTTTTTCCCTTTATTTAAAATTAATCCGTTAACATTTATTTGTTAGCGGATTTTTTTTGTAGGATATTCATTTAAAAATACTTAAGTAAATTTTATGTATTATTTTTGTTAATGTTATATTAATATTAGTTTAGAAAATTAACTTTTTTTAAAAAAAACTTAAAACAATTTATCGTATGAAAAAACTTTACTTTTTTAAATCATCCTTATTAACATTATTGTTATCAGGATTTGCTTTTGGACAGGGAACAGAAACTTTTGAGTCCCAAACAGCATTAAGTAGTTCTTATGCAACAGGATCATTTACTGGAGAAACAGGAGGAATTGTATGGAATTATACAAATGCAAGAAATGAAAGTACATATCCAATCACAAATAAAGGAATCCTATTTCAAGCTTCAGGAAATACATTAGAAACTACAATTTCTAATGGAATCGGAAAATTATCTTTTGATGTCAGAAAAGCTTTTACTGGAGGTTCAAATAATAGAAAGATTGAAGTATTAGTAGATAATGTAGTTGTTTACACTTCACCAACATTTGGAAAAGCACAAACGGATGCTACTATTCATTCATTTGAAGTAGAAATAAATAAGTCAGAGGCAGCTGTTATTACATTTAGAAATGCAGGACCACAACTTACTTTAGATAATATTTCTTGGACTGCCGCTGGAATAGCAACGGAAAAACCAGTTGTGTCTCCACGAACAATTACAGGAACTTATGGTGTATTATTGCCTGATGGAGCTGTGACAGCAACTAATAATCCTACCTTTTGGACTCAAACAGGTATTTTACCTTTAGGAATTACATTTGATAATGGCGTTTTCTCAGGTACACCTGAACAAGCAGGAACATTTACAGCACAGGTAGCAGCCACAAATCAATATGGAACTTCTGATCCGGCTACTATAACTTTTGAAATTGCAAAAGCAAACCAAACAGTAGATTATAACTTTGAAGCTTTAGTTCAAAACCAAGGAACCACTTTTTCTGGTTTACCATCACAAACAGATCAAGGGTTAAATATTGTGTATACTTCTGCTGATAATTCTATTGTTTCTATAAACGGAAATAGCTTATCATTTGATGGTATTGGTTCTACAACTATTAATGCAACTGCCGTTAGTAATAATAATTATAACGAATTTAGTACAACTTTTGATGTTTCAGTAACAGATCCTAATGCTACTTATTGTTTTGAGGAAACATTTGATGGTTTAAATGGTAATAATACAAGTACTGCAGGATCTAATAAGGCTTGGAATGGGAATTCTAATTTTCCTACTGTAGTTACTGTTTATCAAGCAGGAAATGCTATTAGGTTAGGTTCAAGTAATAACAAAGGGGGGATAACATCAAAAGTGTTAGATCAAATAGCTGGTAATGTAATAGTTTCTTTTGATGTAAAAGGTTGGACAGCAATTGAAGGAAGTGTCAATGTTACATTAGGTTCAGAAACTAAAAATGTTGTTTATACAGCGAAAATGGCAGATAATTTCGAAACACAAACTGTAAGTTTTGAAAACGTAGCTGCTGGTTCTACTTTAAAATTAGAAACATCGGCAAAAAGAGCATTTATTGACAATGTTAAAATTCAATGTTCAACAGCTGAAAACTCTACAACTTGGGACGGAACTGCATGGTCTAATGGAACGCCGGATCTTACAAAAGATGTAATCATCAAAGGTAAAGTAACAGTTGATACGCAATTAGAAGCTAAAACGTTTACAGTTTCAGATGCTGGAGGTTCAGTTGTCGTAAAGTCAGGTGCTCGTTTAATCGTTGATGGGAAGATCGACAATCAAGCTGGTCTTACAGGATTAGTTGTAGAAAATGGTGGTAATTTAATCCAAAATCAAAACGTTGCTAACTCAGGAGCAATTACAGTTAACCGCGATAGTAAATCGATGGTTCGTAATGATATGACGTTCTGGTCTTCTCCGGTTCAGCAGGAAGCATCGCAACAAACTATACGTTCATTCTCTCCGGAAACATTATACAATCGTTTTTGGACATATAATGAAACAACAGATGAATTTACTCAGATTTTAACTTCAGATACAGACTCAAAATTATTTGAACCAGGTAAAGGGGTTTCTATCCGTGTTAAAAACACTTTACCAACAGGGCAAAATACAATTCATAATGGTGCATTTTTAGGTGTTCCGTTCAATGGAGATATAACAGTTCCTGTTCAATTTACAGCAAATGGATACAATTTAGTTGGTAACCCTTATGCTTCTAACATTAATGTGGAAAAATTCTTATTAGCAAATGAGAATGTTAATTCATTATATTTCTGGACACATCAATTCCCTGTTGGTTCTTCAGAATATGCAAATAATTATGCCGCATTCAACGTTGTAGGTGGTGTTATTCCTGATTTGTCAAACATTTCTGTTGGACAAGGATTTATCGTAGGACTTTCTCAAGCTACACCTACAGTTAATTTTAACAATACAATGAGAACTTCGCAAGATGCATTTTTCTATAAAAATTCAATTGCAGAGAAAAACAGAATTTGGTTAAGTTTATCAAAAGAAAGTAAAACAATTAGCCAAATTTTATTAGCTTATATGGATGGAGCTACAAACGATGCGGATAATCAAATTGATGCAAAAGTGATGCAAAGAGGATCTTCAGCAATCTACTCATTGATTAATAATGAAGCATATGCAATCCAAGGACGCAGCTTACCTTTTAAAACTGATGATGTCGTAAAATTAGGTTTTGAAACTTTAGAGCAAGGAAATTACACAATCAATATAGAGAAAGCTGATGGGTTGTTTGAAAAAGGACAGATTGTTTATTTAAGAGATAAAGAGTTAAATCAAGTACATAACTTATCAGAATCAGCTTATTCATTCACTTCTAAAGCAGGAATATTTGATACTCGTTTTGAACTTGTGTATACAAATAAAACATTAGGTACAGATGAATTGTCAAAAGAAAATGTTATTGTTTATACTAAAAACAATACAATTGTAGTGGATGCAAAACAAAATAAAATTTCTTCGGTAGAGTTGTATGATATTCAAGGAAGAAAAATATTTGTGAAAAATAACATTCGTGCAAGTGTTTACCAAGTTGAATCTTCTGCAAAAGGAATTTTAGTTATAAAAGTTCTGACTGAAGACGGAAAAGTTAAGACTCAAAAAGTTGTAAACAAATAATTTAACATCTAATAAAATAGTACAATATGAAAAATATAAAACAAATTATCTTAGTTGCAGGAGTTTTGCATTGTTCAATAGGTCTATCTGCTCAAGAAAATAAGATTTCGTTCTTTGAATCAACTAATCAAAATGAAAGTTCTGCTAGACCAGGAACCGGTGGTGGTGGAACAGATGTTGAAGATGCTGATCCAGCACCAATCGATGATTATTTACCATTATTGGTAATAGGGGCAGGATTGGTTGCTTTACGTTTCAGAAAGCAGTTATTAAAAAACTAATTTCTAAATTATATAAAAAAAGAAAGCTTCTCTATTTTTGAGAAGCTTTTCTTATTTTATCTGTTCCAAACTATTCGCAATTGCTTTATATAGAACTTCACCCATTCTTTCACAATTTTCGTAAGATTGATCTTTATAAAACTTTGCAAAACCAGTTCGTAATTGTGCAACATTTTCTGGTTTAGAAATATGATCATTTTTCATGATTTTCATTAAATCACGAAAACGTTTCGAACTATTCGAAATTCTTTTCGAAATCAAGGATTTTACTTCTTTTCTATATTGATCGACAGAATTTGGTTTCAAGCGATTATTCACCAAATCAACCATAATTTTATTTTCTTTGAAATACTGTGGTCGATAAATTTTTAAATTTCCTTCATAACATTGTTGATCGAAATCTATTGGTCGAATTCTATAGATAACTTGATCAAAATCGTGAATTGGAATCACCACATAATTATACGATCGCATATCACCTAAAAGACCAATAAAACAGCGTTCATTGAACTTTACAAACTCTTTTGCAATCTGATTTTTCTCTAAATCATTACATTTATCCAAATAATTTTTGATAAAAACATCTCCTGGAATTCCTAAAATATGCTCTTCAATCAATGTATTTTTGTAGACCAAAAAATTGATTCGATGTGGAGACAAAATATCTTCTAATTCTAAACCATAAATACGCGAAGCATCTGCTTTTTTGATGTAAAAATTGGTATAATTATCATTCAAAATATTACGAACCCGAATACGAAAAGGTTTCGAATTTCCGAACGTACAATAATCAATAGAATCAACAACAAGATAAGGCAAAGACTCCTCATCTCCGTCTGAATGTAAGTAGGTGTAAATTCTGTTTAGACTATCTTGAATTTCCTGATGTTCCGAGTCGGTATAATAAACACCTAACCAATGCGTATCATTTCCTTCCTTATCTTCCAATGCTACACAACCCGAAAAACGCATCAAATCATCATATTCTACACTCGCTTTTGTTTTGCGATGATATTTCTCTAAATAATGATTTAATTCGTCACTCACAGGATAAATAGGCTTTCTAAACTCTATTTTTACATCTTTCATTTCATGCTTATTAGTCTATACGAAGATAGGTCTAAATTTATTTTTTAAAATTGTTTATTGGATTAATATTTGCTAAATTCAAACATAATCTAAATCTAAATAAAATGAATATTCAGGTCAGAAATTTGACTCTTGAAGATTATAGTGATTTGACTGAATCTACAAAAGAAGCCTATCACAATCAGCTTGGAACTTGGACTGTCGACGAAATTAAAGAATTATTAGCTATTTTTCCGCAAGGTCAACTTTGTGTTGAAGTGGATGGAAAAGTTGTTGCTTCGGCATTAAGTATTGTGGTTAATTCGAAAAAAACGAATATCGAATCGAATTATGATACGATAACATCTAATGGTAAATTTTTAAAACATGATCCAGAAGGTGATGTAATGTATGGAATTGAAGTTTTTGTTCATCCAAATTATCGTCAATTGCGCTTGGGAAGACGTTTATATGACGAACGTAAAGCGCTTTGTGAAGAAATGAATCTAAAATCAATTGTAGCTGGTGGACGTATTCCAAATTATCATAAATATTCGCAAGAATTATCTCCTAGACAATATATAGAAAAAGTAAAAAGTAAAGAAATTTATGATTCAACTTTAGCTTTTCAGATTTCGAATGATTTTAATGTTAAAAAAATCTTGAAAAATTATCTGAAAGATGATAAAGAATCCTTAGAATACGCCACTTTATTAGAATGGAATAATATCTATTACGAACCTGAATTGAAATCTAATTCACCGACAAAACGTACTATTCGTCTTGGTTTGGTGCAATGGCAAATGCGTTTATTTAATGGTTTACAAGATTTTTATGATCAAATTGAGTTTTTCGTAAGTGCGGTAAGCGATTATGGCTCTGATTTTATTATGTTTCCAGAATTTTTCAATTCGCCGTTGATGAGTCCATATAATCATTTGAAAGAGATTGAAGCGATGCATCAATTAGCAACGATGACGGACGATATTGTGAAGAAAATTCAAGAATTTGCAATTACATATAATGTCAATATTATTTCAGGATCTATGCCTCATCTAAAGGAAGGAAAACTATATAATACGTCATTTTTATGTCATCGTTCGGGGAAATTAGATTCGTATAGTAAAATACACATTACACCAAATGAGTTCAAATATTACGCATTGAATGGTGGCGATGAAATAAAAGTTTTTGATACCGACTGCGGAAAAGTAGGTTTACTAATTTGTTATGATGTCGAATTTCCTGAATTGAGCCGTATTTTAGCCGATCAAGGAATGGAAATTTTATTTGTTCCATTTATGACTGATACGCAAAATGGTTATACGCGAGTACGTAGTTGTGCGCAAGCTCGTGCAATAGAAAATGAGTGTTATGTGGCTATTGCAGGCTCTGTGGGAAATTTACCGCGTGTGAATAATATGGATATTCAATATTCACAATCGGCAGTTTTCACACCTTCAGATTTCTCTTTTCCAAACAATGGAGTTAAAGCAGAAGCAACTCCGAATACAGAAATGGTACTGATTTCTGATGTTGATCTTTATCTTCTAAAAGAGTTGCATGAGTATGGAACTGTAAAAACGATGAAAGACAGACGCAAGGATTTGTATGAAGTAAGACTAATAAAAACATAAAAAAAACCTCCAAATTGGAGGTTTTTTTTAGTTCTTATTCCCATTGGTTAGACTCGAATAAGAGCATAGACCTTAGGTTCGGTTAAGTATCTGTACTAAAATTAGAAATATTTTTTATAAGGGACAAATATTTTTTAGAAAACTTTGAACTTTAACATATTTCAATTTTGTTTTATAACTCTAATTCGAAGATTTGAATAAACTTTTCATTGAAATTATTTGAAACAAATTGATTAAAATAGATTTTTTTTCCATCGTTAGAAAAATGCGGAATTCCCGTTAATTCATTATTGATTTTTTGAACTTGATAGATTTGTTTAGATTTTTTTTCGGTTAAATCATTTAGATATATTTTATCGTTAACAAAATAAATAGCATATTTTCCGTTTGGTGAAAGATTGAATGGAGAGGTAATCGAATTTTCTAAAAAAGAATATTGAATAATTTCATTCGAAACTAAATTTACACCAAATAATTGCGTCTTATCAAATTCATCTTCCATCAAAAAATAGATGATTTTCCCATCAGGAGAAGAACGTAACCAATGTCTAAAATTACTAATTCCATGTTGAGTAAAAGTGATTCGTTTCTGCGAAATACAACTTGGCACATCTGGCAAAGTAGTTAAAGTTCCTTTTAAATTATCGTTTTCATCAAACCTTATTTCATTTGGAATTTCAGCAATAAAAATTTCCGTTTTCAAATTCCCTTTTTCATCACGCACATGTCCCTGAAATGCGATATTGTTTGTTGAGTTAATCCAACATTCATCAAAAGCTTTTTCGATTTCATCACTTCCATTTTTAGGATTTATAACTACTCTAGAAACGATAATCGAAAACATTTCACCAAAATTATTCTCTAATGTTTTATCAAAATCAACCTCAACTTTTTTGGGAAACATCATTCCAACCACTCGCTGATCTTTTATACTAGAATTGTGTTTGGATTCTTGTTCCAAGACATAATCGTTGTAAGTAAAACTAATCCAATTCTTCTCTTTTTGCCACGAATGCGAATGTGTTCCTCCACGCAAAGCACCATTTGTAAAGGGAAAATTTATATTTCGAGCATCCATAAAAATAGGCTGATTTGGAAATTCTAAATCAATTGCGACACCTGTCCTTCTTGTTGCCGAATACGGATTTGCTTGATTCGCATTTCGAATACCATGAATAAAAATAACTTTATTCTCAATTTGTGAAAAAGAGGCTGCACCTACTCCAGGACCAAACTCTGTTTGATTATTTGTTGTATAAATAATTTCGGATTCGTAAGTTCTCGTATGAAGTAAACAAATGGAAGAAGTTTCTCCAATTTTTGTATCATCATTTCGTCTATCAAAAACAAGATAATTACCATCAACCGATTGAATTTGACTATGATGAAGCGTATGTCCAAAATCATCATAAGTTAACTGCTTTACCATATCGTATTGTTTAATAATATTTTATTTACTTAATAAACATTTAACAAGCAACTAAAAACGTAATTATTTGATTACTAGAAACATTTCAACATTCTTTATAAAAATTTGTTACAAAACTGCATTTTATTTTTTTTGTCTGGATTAATTATGATTAATAATATACTTTTTTCAATGTTTTTATTTTCCTTAGTATAAGTTTTGTTAAACCTTAAACAACAAAGGTAATATTTAATGAAGATTTTGGAAAATCTACAACCAGAATTGATTCGCAATATGTTCCACAATCTGGAAATGATAACAACAATTGAATAGTTTTACCTCGTATAGACATGTTGTCAATGATATTATTTCTCCTTATCCAAAACAATTGCCTTTTTTGATGGTAAAGTTTGGAATTTCTGGAAGTAGAAAATAAAAGCTCAGTTACAGACTGAGCTTTCTTTTATTTATACCAACTACTATACATCAAATAATTATTGGCGATTCTTTCTATTTCGCCTTCTTTCAATTCTTTTGGAACATCTTTTATTTTTTTCGCTGGAATTCCAGCCCATAATTCTCCTTCTTTTACATGCGTTCCTTTGGTTAAAATTGCACCAGCAGCAATCAAAGAATTAGATTCAACAATGCAATCATCCATTACAATTGCGCCCATTCCAACCAAAACATTATCATGTATTGTACAACCATGTACAATAGCATTATGCCCTATCGAAACGTTATTTCCAATTGTTGTTGGCGATTTTTGATACGTCGCATGTATCGTTGCGTTATCCTGAATATTTACTTTATTCCCCATTTTGATATAATGTACATCTCCACGCACAACTGCTGAAAACCAAATTGAGCAATCATCTCCCATTTCTACCTCTCCTACAACCACAGCATTATCCGCTAAAAAGCAGTTTTCACCGAACTTTGGCGTATGCCCATTTAATTCTTTAATTATTGCCATAACAAAATCTATAATTCTAATGATAAAGATACATTTTTATAGCGTATTTTTGTAGAACTATGAGAGTATACGAAGAAATTACACCAAATAATAACGTGATGAAGTTCGTTTGTGACGAGACTTTAACACAAGGTGGCGTGGAATTCGATAAAGAATCTACAGCTACCGAATCTCCTTTAGCGCAAGTTTTATTGACTATACCATTTATTCAAAAAATATTTATCACAGCGAATTTTGTTGCGATAGAAAAAATAGATGCTGTTGATTGGGCTGATGTTACAGAAGATTTGAAAGAAATTATCAATGAACATTTAGAAGAAAATGCAATTTTAGCACCAATGAAAAAGGCTCCTATTTCTATTTATGCAGAAATGACGCCTAATCCTGCTGCGATGAAATTCGTTTCAAATTCTATGTTAGCGCCAGAAATCATCGAGATAAAATCGAGAGAAAAAGCTGCTGGAGTTCCATTAGCTGTTGCGATTTACAAAGAATATCCTTTTGTTGAAGAAGTTTTTATTGTTGATAATTATGTTTCTTTAACGAAAAACGAAACAGAAGATTGGTCACTTTGGGCGATGGATGTTCGTTCGTTTATTACGAATTATTTACAAGCTGGAGGTCCTGTTTTTGATGAATTTTATGAATTCACAACAGAAGCTCCTGAGCATGTTGTGGTAAAATCTGCTGAAGAGTTTTCTTCTGTTGAACAACAAATCAAAGCTATTTTAGACGAATATGTTCAACCAGCAGTTGCAAATGATGGTGGAAATATCGAATTAATTGAATTTGATGAAGAAACGAGAACAGCAAAAATGTTATTACAAGGTGCTTGTTCTGGTTGTCCGTCTTCTACAGCAACGCTTAAAAATGGTATCGAAGGTATTTTAAAACAAATGATGCCTGATGTTGTAGACAACGTTGAAGCTGTAAACGGATAAGATTAAACACATAGTATCAAAAAAATCCAACTCGTTTTGAGTTGGATTTTTTTATTTAATATCTCTCGATTATTCATCAAAAAAGTCGATAGAACGACGATAATTATAAAAAAATAACCTTCTGCGAGCTTCTAAATCATTGACACGAATCGACGAAACATCATCAATCTGAAAATACAAAGAGCCTTCGTCCGTTCCTTCCGAACCAATACATTTTAACTCGAAATCATCTTCAGTTAAATTCCGAATAAAACCTGCAAAACGACTATTGTTATTTAATTGAATACGTGATACATATTCGGTTTGATCATTTATTTCGCCTAAAATTTGACGAACCCAATTTTCTTCTGCTGTTGCATTAAATGTGATTGGATTTTCTTGATCCAAATCGGTGTGATGTTCTTTCAAATAATTGAGACATTTGCAGTAATCATCAACATCTATTCGACTAATTTTAAAATAAGGTTCGATTAAAATTCCATCTTTTTTACCATATTTCGAAATGTGTTGCATCGTAAAAAATTCGTCATTAAAATCTAAAATATATCCAGCCCAAAAATTATCTCCTTCGGGATCATTGTAAACGGCAATAATTGATTGATTTTCTTTTGAGTGTTGTAATATTTTATAGAAGTTAGAATTCATATTTCTTTGGGTTAAAAAGTCAAATTACGAATCTTTGTGGATAAAAAAAAGGTTCTTGATTATTTCAAAAACCTTTTCTTTCTATTAATTCGCTTTTCGGAAAATCGAAGCTTCATAACTTAATGATTGCCAATCTCCTTTTTGCAGATTATCTAATTTTATTTTTTTGTAGATATTTTCTTCTCCTGCAACTGTTATTGTAAATTGTGTACGATCTAAAATATTTTTTTCAGTAATTGTATAATTAATATCAAATTTCTTTTTTGTCAATTTCTCTACAATTGGTTTTAAATAAGCTATAGCAGCTTCAGAATTTTTGAATTGTTCGTTTTGTGGAAATTGCACATCAAAATATCCTTCGTATGTAAAATCTGGTTCTGTAATAATCAAATTATAAGGATCAGCAAACAAGGCTGGACGCTGTTTTTGGTATTCTTTTTCAGTTTTATATTGACGTTTTTCTTCTTTATAAATCAACGGATATTTATCAGCAAGAACAGCTAATTTATCGGTATCATAAGAATACGGAATTCCGTCATGAAAAACATTGTAGAAGGCAGGATTTACCAACCATTGATCGACAATTTTCTTATCTTTTACCATATAAATCATTACTCCATTATCTTGTGCTTGAAAAGTAGATGATTGATATCCATACTCCAAAATTGGTTTTCCTAATTGTATAGCCGCAGCATTTTCTAACATAAAATTAAACTTCTCATAAGCCTTTGTTTCATCGCTTAAAGGAGCCATTCCATATACTTTTGTCGAAGCATCTACATTTTTATCATTAATCATAGAGGTTACTTGCGCTGTTGCAAAATTTGCAAGAACAACAGTGGCTGTAAGTAAAATTTGTTTTATCATGTATTGTATATCTTTATTTTAAAATGTGTTCCAAATTTATTGATAAATTTCGATAGTTATCTTACCTGATTGTGTAATACTTCCGCGATACATTCCGGCAGTGTTAAAAGGAAAACTTGCTTGACCATTTTTATCTAAAATAATCATTCCGCCATCGCCTCCTAAATCACCAATTTTCTTAATAACTTCTTCACCAGCTTTTTTCGAAGAAAGTTTCTTGTAATTCATCAAAGCCGCAACATCATATGCCGCAACAGCTTTTATAAAATATTCGCCCCAACCCGTACTCGAAACACCAACTTCGCTATTTGCATACGTTCCAGCACCAATAATTGGCGAATCGCCTACTCGACCAAAACGTTTATTTGTCATTCCACCAGTCGAAGTTCCTGCCGAGATATGACCTTTATTATCCAAAGCAACTGCGCCTACAGTACCAAATTTTTCGTCAACAAAATTGAATGGAACATACGCTTGTGTTTTAGCATCATGGTCTAATTCCATTTTTTCTTTATCCTTTTCCAAAACTTTTTGAAGAGAATTCAAGCGTTCCTCAGTTTTAAAATAACTTGGATCAACAATTTCTAAACCTTGAGTTTGAGCAAATTCTTCTGCTCCTTTTCCAACCATCATCACATGAGCAGAATTTTGTAAAACAGCTTTTGCTGCTAAAATTGGATTTTTAATCGTTGTAACTCCAGCCACAGCACCTGCTTGCATTGTATTTCCAATCATCAACGAAGCGTCTAATTCATTTTTACCTTCATGCGTAAAAACCGCTCCTTTTCCTGCATTAAACAAAGGTGAATTTTCCATTACTTTTATGGCTTCTATCACTGCATTTTCACTTTCGCCACCTTGTTTGATGACTTCATAACCTTTTGTCAAAGATTCAGCTAAAGCATCTCGGTACGCTTTTTCCTTTTCGGGTGTCATATTTTTTTTCAGAATTGTACCAGCACCACCATGAATTACCAAAACAACTTTGTCTTGTTTCGTTTGTGCATATGTAGAGATTGTCAAAACTGATAAGATTAAACCGACTATTTTTTTCATGTGTAAAATTTTATTCAACGTCTAAAAATAGAAAAGTTTATAGAAATTAACTATTTTTAGCATTGAATTTGATAACGAAATATCAACAACTGTTATTAAACAAATAAATTACCTATGAACTCTAATAAACACTATCTTTCTAACAATGTCTTGTTACAGTTAGCATTTATTGCAATAATACTTTTAGTTTTTGGATTAATTACCAAAAATCTTTTAGCATTTTTCCCTGGACTTCTCGGTGCTTTGTGTTTGTATGTTTTGCTTTTAAATCCTTTGCAATGGCTAGTAAAAGTAAAAAAATGGAACA
This sequence comes from Empedobacter sp. UBA6305, assembly GCF_002440405.1. NCBI lineage: Bacteria > Pseudomonadati > Bacteroidota > Flavobacteriia > Flavobacteriales > Weeksellaceae > Empedobacter > Empedobacter sp. UBA6305. The sequence continues at coordinate 19,761 of NZ_DJTP01000042.1, forward strand.
AATTAGCAAGTGTAATTATCTTAATGATTAGTAGCGCGATTTTGATTATTGGACCTCTTTATTTATTAATTCAAATGTTAACGAATAAAGTAATGGTGCTATTAAATGACACAGCTCAAATTAAAACAGATGTCAATAAAATTATTCAAATGTTGCAAACCAAATTTCATATCGATGTGTTTAGTGCAACAAACATTGAAAAAATAACACAAGTTGGAGGTAAATTATTAGAAAAAACACTGAATGCTTCAATGGATATGACAGTTCAGTTGGGTGTTGCTTTCCTTATTTTGTATTTTATGTTGATGAACCATCAAAAACTTGAAAATTGGTTTTACAGAACAATTCCGCTTAAAACAAGTAATTTAGTCAAAATGAACAAAGATTTGAAAGATTTAGTTATTTCAAATGCTGTCGGAATGCCATTAACAGCCTTTCTACAAGCAATAATTGCCTACATTGGATATCTTATATTTGGTGTAGATGATGCGTTTACTTGGTTTATTTTAACCATTTTTGCTGCAATGTTGCCTGTCGTTGGTGCCGCACTTATTTATGTACCTCTTGGACTATTTTTACTTGCAAAAGGTGAAACTGGATCAGCGGTTGGATTATTAATTTATTGCTTTGTAATTGTTGGGCTTTCAGATAATTTAATCCGTTTAGTTTTACAAAAAAAAATGGCAGATGTTCATCCATTAATTACTATTTTTGGAGTAATCGTTGGTTTAAATCTATTCGGATTTATCGGAATTATATTTGGGCCTATCTTATTTTCAGTATTCTTTTGGTTAGTCAAATTGTACAAATACGAATTTATTGATCCAAATCCTGAAGATTAATTATTATTAAAAACCAATTAAAAATGAGTATAGAAAACTTTAAATTCTTTAAACCTTTAGAACCACGTTGGAGCGATTTTGATCCAATTGGTCATGTAAATAATGTATTTTATTTCGAGTATTTCCAGATCGGTAGAGCCTATTATATGATGGCTTCGAGCAAAAAATGGCAATGGACGCGACACATGTTTGTCATTGCACATATGGAAGCGAGTTACCAAAAAGAATTACGTCCAAATGCGATAGAACCTCGTATTGGTGTACGAGTTACAAAATTAGGAAATAAGAGTTTCGATTTTGAATATATTGTCACAAGTAAAAGCGAAAATGGTGAAGATGTTATTCATTGTATCGGAAAAAGTACACAAGTAATGTACGATATGGAAGAGAAAAAATCGATGGAATTGCCAGATTGGGTAAAAAATGATTTTAAGAATTACGAAGGTAATCTTTAGAAAATAATCCTAAAAAAAATACAACAGTAGTTAAGTCTTTTCATTAGATAATGATTAGATTTAACTACTTTTTCTTTTTAAACTTGTTGCGTTATGAAAAATTTGTTTTTAATGCGTCATGCAAAAAGTAAATGGAACGAAAATGTTTCAGATCAATTTCGTTCTATCACAGAGATTGGTGAATTCAAAACGAAGAAAGTAGCAAATTATATTCATCAAAATTTTGAATTGAAATTTGATCAAATATTTTCGAGCAAAGCAGTTCGAGCAAAAGAAACTTCTCTACTTGTCAAACCTATTTTATTTCCTAATCAAACCATTCATATCGAAGATGATTTGTATACTTTTTCGCATTATTTATTAGACAAATGGATTAGAAATTTGGATAATGAATTGCAAAATGTTCTTATTTTTGGACATAATCCTGCGTTTACAGATATTACCAATCAGTTAGGAAATGAAATGATTTACAATCTTTCGACTTCTGGATTTGTCTGGATACAGTTTGATTCTGATAATTGGAAATCGATTCAAAAAGGAAAAACTATAAAAATAATTTTACCTAAAGAAATTAAATGAAAAAATATATAAACCGCGAAATCAGTTGGCTTTCTTTCAATGCGCGCGTGTTGCAAGAGGCTTCTGACGAAACAGTTCCGTTGTTAGAACGAATTCGTTTTTTAGGAATTTATTCGAACAATTTAGATGAATTTTATTCGGTTCGATATTCTACAATTTTGCGCTCGATACAGTTCAAAGATGTAGAAATTGTTTATCAAAATATTGTACCAGATCAAACGGACGAAGAATTGATCGATGAAATCAATGAAATTGTGCGTCAGCAGCGAGTCCAGTACGATGATTTGCATAATCAATTATTCAAAGAATTAGAGAATCACAATATTTTTGTGATAGATGATACATCGATTCCTGAGAATTATTTAGAATTTATTTCCGAATATTTTTACAACGAATTTATTCATACGGTTGGAGTTTTTATTTTAGATGATATTAAAAAAGCACCGCCTTTACGCGATGGATCGTTCTATTTAGCGGTGAAAATGCAATTAAAAGACAAAGTTCAATATGCACTTTTGATTGTTCCAACGCATTTATTTTCGCGTTTTATTGTGCTTCCAAAGTATGATCAAAATACGTATGTCATGTATTTGGAAGACATTATTCGTTTTCATTTGAAAGATATTTTCAAAATGTTTGATTTCGAAACAATTGAAGCACATTCCATCAAAATTACACGAGATAGCGAACTTGATTTTGATAACGATTTAGAACATAGTTTATTAGAAAAAGTCATCAATAGTTTAGAAAATCGTAAAAAAGGTGTTCCTGTCCGATTAGTTTATGATGCTGAAATTGCACCAGATACGTTGAAATTTTTCTTGAAAAAATTACGATTAGATGAATATGATAGTATCAATCCGGGAGGAAAATATCACAACAAACGAGATTTGATGAGCTTTCCAAGCTTTGACATTCCAAATTTAACGTACGAAAAAATAAAACCAATTATTCAGAAAAAACCTTTTGAATATAACAGTTATTTTCAGGCTTTTACGGAAAATGAGGAAATGATGATGGCGCCTTATCACGATTATTCTTTGTTGTTAAAATTTCTTCGAGAAGCTGCAATTGATCCTAAAGTAACCAAAATAAAAATTACAATTTATCGTGTTGCAAAGGATTCGCAAGTGATGCATTCGTTGATAAACGCAGCGATGAATGGAAAAGAAGTAACAGCTGTTTTGGAACTTCGTGCGCGATTTGATGAATCGAATAATGCGATGTGGTCGAAAAAATTGCAAGAAGCTGGTGTGAATGTTATTTTTGGGGTTCCGGGGTTGAAAGTACATTCGAAAATTGGTTATATCGAACGTAAACCAGAAGGAATGTTGGCGCAGAAATATGTGTTTATTAGCACAGGAAATTTTCATGCAGGAACAGCAAAAATTTATACAGATTATACGTATTTCACAACCAATCCGGGAATAACAAAGGATGTTGAACAGATTTTTAAATTTTTCGGAGCTAATTATTTGAACTTAACGTACAATCATTTATTGGTTTCACCTTATGGAACACGTAAAAAAATTGTCAAGATGATTAAACGAGAAATCAAAAATCATCAAGCTGGTTTACCTGCGGAGATCAACATGAAATTAAACAGTTTAAGCGATAAACAAATCATTGATTTATTGTATAAAGCTTCTCAAAAAGGAGTAAAAGTCCGTTTGGTTGTGCGTGGAATTAATTGTTTGATTCCTGGAGTTAAAAATCTTTCCGAAAATATTGAATGTGTCAGCGTTATTGATAAATTTTTGGAACATCCGCGTGTGTATTGGTTTAAAAATGCAGGCGATGACAAAGTTTATATTTCCTCTGCAGATATGATGGAACGTAATTTGGATAATCGTGTGGAAGTAGCGTGTCCGATTTACGATCATAAATTCAAAAAAATAGTTATGGATACGTTTAATTTGAGTTTTGAAGATAACGTAAAAGGTCGCCAAATAACGGCTGAATCTTCTTTAGAATACAAACGAAACAATAAAAAACCAAACCGCTCTCAGTTTACGACCTACGAATATTTTAAAAAATTAAACGAACAAGAAAATGAAGATTAGAAAATTAGGAGCAATAGATATTGGATCTAACGCCATGCGATTGTTGATTAATTATGTTTACGAAGAAGAAGGTCGTGCGCCAATTTTTAATAAAACCAGTATTGTGAGAATGCCTATTCGTTTGGGACACGATGTTTTTATTGATGGACAAATTTCCGAAACAAATATAGATCGTATCTGCGATGCTATGTTGTCTTATGCATTGATGATGAAGGTTTATGATATTGAAATCTATAAAGCTTATGCAACTTCTGCCATGCGCGAAGCCAAAAATGGAAAAGATGTTGTAAAAAAGGTGATTAAAAAATCTGGAATTAACATCGAGATTATAGATGGAAAAACCGAAGCTGAATTACTTTTTAATACAGAATTAGGTGATTTTATACAAGACGAAAAAATCTATTTGTATGTAGATGTTGGTGGTGGTAGTACCGAATTAACATTATTAAAAGATAATAAGGTTTTTACGTCAAAATCTTTTGAAGTAGGAACTGTACGTTTGTTGGAAAATAAAGTTTCACCAAATACTTTTAACGAAATGAAACAATGGATTCACGAAAACATTGGTGATGATGAAGTCGAATTAATTGGTTCTGGTGGAAATATTAACCATGTATACAAATATTCAGGCGTAAAACTGGGAATGCCTTTGAGTAGTGTTTATGTCAAAAAACATTATCAAATTTTACAAACGATGACTGCTGAAGAACGTATGCAGAATTTCAATATGAAACCCGACCGTGCTGATGTAGTGGTTTATGCATTAGAAATTTATAGTAATGTACTAAAATGGTCGCATGCAAAGAAAATTCATGTTCCGAAAATTGGACTTTCGGACGGAATTATTCGAAAAGTATATAAAGATTTAGAAAAATAAATACTTCTATTATAAGGTCAGATTAATCTGGCCTTTTATTTTGATTAAAATTTTATAAAACAAAAAAAAGCTTGAACAAATGTTCAAGCTTTCAGCGGAGAGTGAGGGATTCGAACCCCCGGAGGTGTGACCCTCAACAGTTTTCAAGACTGCCGCATTCGACCACTCTGCCAACTCTCCAATAACGCAGTCTACTGCGGTATTGCGAGTGCAAATATAGAACGCTTTTTCGAATTTGCAAACCTTAATTTAAAGTTTTTTTAATACAAAAACATAGTTTATTCAGTATCAAATAAATATTTTAAAAAAAATTATACAATAACGACCAAAGCTATCTGAATAAGGAAACCAAGCGTAAAAAACAAAGCGGCAAACTTCAATAAAGTAAAACGAAAAGTTTCATTCAAGATTAATTTATTGACCAATGGTTTCGAGATTTTTTCGTCCAAAAGCTTTTCTACTTTTTTATAGAAAATCAATAATAAAATTATAATCATTATAACAACGACAAATACAAAAAAAGAACTCATCGAATGATAAAACATCACTCCCATCGCCATTCCTAATACAGCTAATATTAATTGTGGCAACTGATTAATTGCTTTCCGAATCATTTCTTCGGTTTTACTTAACCAATCAGCTCCAAGAATTTCTGGCGCAGCCATCCAAAATGCAAGAAATTGCAATATCAAACCAAGTAAAGTAAAAATTTTTATCATTCTCAAAAATTCAATTATAGTTAAAGATAAAAAAAACCGTTTAAAATAAATTAAACGGTTTTCATATTATTCTTTTCAAAAAAGATTATTCTTCCTCTTCTTCGTCTTCTTTCATCGTATGATAAACGTTATTTACGTCCTCATCTTCATCAAATTTCTCTAACAATTTTTCGATGTCAGCTTTTTGTTCTTCTGTTAATTCTTTTGTTGTTTGTGGAATTCTTTCAAATTCTGATGAAATAATTTCATATCCACTTTCTTCCAAAGATTTGAAGATTGTTCCGTAATTCTCAAAAGGTGCAATTAATACAATTCCATCTTCATCCTCAAAAATCTCCTCTACTCCAAAGTCAATCATTTCAAATTCTAATTCCTCTAAATCTAGATTTTCAGGTTTTTGAATCTTGAAATTACAGATATGATCAAACATAAATTCAACAGAACCTTGCGTTCCTAATTGTCCATTACATTTACTGAAATAAGAACGAACGTTAGCTACTGTACGATTGTTGTTATTTGTAGAAGTTTCAACTAAAACGGCAATTCCGTGAGGTCCATAACCTTCAAAAATAACTTCCTTATAGTTTTCTGTATTTTTATCAGATGCTTTTTTGATTGCGCGTTCGATATTATCTTTAGGCATATTTACAGCCTTCGCATTCTGAATTACCGCGCGAAGATGAGAATTTGAATGCGGATCAGGTCCTCCTGCTTTTACTGCCATTACGATATCCTTCCCAATTTTAGTAAACGCTTTAGACATTGCTGCCCAACGTTTTAATTTACGTCCTTTTCTAAATTCAAATGCTCTTCCCATTTATACTTGTTTTAATAGTTGCAAATTTATTCATAAAACGAAAAAAATCCAAGAACTATGTCTTGGATTTTTAAGTTGTTAATATTTTAGAATAATTATTTCAATCCGTGGTATTTCAACATTGGTTCAATTGAAGGATTTTTACCTCTAAAATTTTTGTAAATCACATTCAAATCATCCGAATTCCCTTGAGAAAATACTTTATCTCTCAAAATTTGACCATTTTTACGTGACATTCCTCCATTTTCTATTGTCCATTCGTAGGCATCATGGTCTAACATTTCTGCCCAGATATATGCAAAATATCCCGCTGCATATCCTCCACCAAAAATATGGCTAAAATAAGAAGAACGGTAACGAGGCGGAACTTGTGGTAAATTTGTTTTATTATCAATTAAGGCTTGTTTCTCAAAATCGTCTACGCTTGTGATTGTTTTATCGACAGAAACAGTGTGCCAAGATAAATCTAAAGCCGCAGCAGAAAGTAATTCTGTTAACGTATAACCTTTGTTAAAGTTAGATGCTTTTTTCATTTTTTCTACCAACACATCAGGAATCGCAGCTCCTGTTTGATAATGCTTTGCATAATTTTTTAGGATAGATGGCTCCGTTACATAATGCTCGTGAAATTGAGATGGAAACTCTACAAAATCTCTTGAAACATTTGTTCCAGATAAAGTTGGATATTTTTGATTCGCAAAGAAACCGTGCAATGCATGTCCAAATTCGTGGAAAGTTGTTACCACATCATCATACGAAATCAATGCAGGTTGACCATTTGCAGGTTTTGTGTAGTTTCCGACATTATAAATAACAGGTTTTGTGCCAAATAAGTGCGATTGCTCCACGATATTACTCATCCAAGCTCCCCCTTGTTTAGAATCTCTTTTGAAATAATCTGTATAAAATAATCCCAATTGCGAACCATCTTCATTAAACAATTCGTACACTTTTACATCTTCATGCCAAGTTGGTATATCTGTACGTTTTTTGAATGAAATTCCGTACAATTCTTTCGCCATAAAGAAAATTCCATTCTCTACAACTGAATCTAAAACGAAATAAGGTTTCATTTCATTTTCGTCGATATCATATTTCTCTTTACGAACTTTCTCCGCATAATAGTTCCAATCCGCAGCTGTTAATGTATTTGCTGGATTTTCTTTCTTCGCTAAGGCTTCAAATTCTTTTGCATCTTTTTGTGCCATTGCAGTTGCTGCCGGAATCATTTGATTTAAAATTCCTTTTGCTGCTGTAGGATTTTGCGCCATTTGATCTTGCAAATTCCATTCTGCATAATTTGCAAAACCTAATAATTTAGCTTTCTCCGCACGTTTTTTAACCAAAGTTAAAATTGTATAACGTGTATCATTTTCGTCTTTTTTCTCTGTTCTAATCCAAGCTGCATCAAATAATTTTTTTCTTGAAACTGCATTGGTCATATTTTGTAATTCAGGTTGTTGCGTTGTATTCAATAAACTGATTAAATATGTACCATCAGCTTGTTTGAAAGCCTCTAAATCAGCATCACTCAAACCAGCTAATTCTTCTTTCGTAAAAGTAACGCCACCAGATTTTGTTCCTTTTAATAATTGATTGGAGAATTTAGTTTCTAAAGAAGCGATTTCTCCATTCAATTTTTTCAATTCATCTTTTTGTGCAGCAGATAAATTTGCGCCAGCCAATTCAAATCGTTGATAATATACATCTAACAAACGAGATGACTCTTTATCTAAATTCAATGATTTTTTATTGTCATGTAAAGTTTTTACACGTTGAAATAATTTATCATTCAAATAAATGGCATCGCTATGAGCCGCAAATTTAGGCGACATTTCCTCCTCAACTGCTTGCAACGTTTCGTTTGTATTTGCTCCAGTCAATAATCCAAAAACATGATTAACTCGTGTTAATAATTGACCCGATTTTTCCATCTCAACTAATGTATTTTCGAAAGTTGGTGCTTCAGAATTATTCGCAATTTTATTGATTTCGACTAATTGTTCAGTCATTCCTTGCAACAAAGCAGGTTTGAAATCTTCGTTTTTAATTTTCGAAAAATCAGCAGTTTGATAAGGCAAAGTGCTCACTTCAAAAAAAGGATTTTTATCGTTCCACATACTATTTGTTGACTTTTCGCTACAAGAAGTGGTTAGGATTGACGATCCAACCATCATTCCGTAAAAAAGTTTTTTATTAAACATTTTTATAATTTTTAGACCTAACGAAGTTAAAACTTATAATGTTAAATTTCAAAAATATTCAATTTTTCATTCAAACAATGGGAAATATTTAAGCTAAATCTTAAAAGTTAAATAATTAATAAACCTTACCGAAAAGGTTGAATTTTCTTCAACGAAAATAATTATCTTTGAAAAAGAGTGAGGAAAAATTTCACTCTTTTTTATTACCCTAAAAATCAATCCATTTTGTATTTAGATTTAGAAGAATTAAAATATTTATTAGCTGAAAGTGTTGAAGAATTGCCAAGTTGGGAATCACACCAAAAGCTTTCACCTCCATATCGTCAAAAATTTGATTTAGAATATGTAAAACGTACCAATCCTAGAAGTGCGTCTGTGATGATTTTATTGTATCAAAACGAAGATGGAGAAGTTGAATTCCCAGTAACCATGCGTGTTTCTTACGAAGGAGCGCATTCGCATCAGTTTTCTTTGCCAGGTGGACAATTTGAAGAACAAGATATTAGTTTTGACGAAACTGCTATTCGCGAAACTATGGAAGAACTTGGTGTAGAGTACGAAAACATTGAGATTGTAAGACAATTGAGCGAAATGTATATTCCGCCAAGTAATTTCTTGGTTTATCCTTACATCGGAATTTATCATGGAGAACCACATTTCAATCCAGATGAGCGCGAAGTACAATACGTTGTTCCATTAAATTTGGAAGCTTTTTTGAATGCTGATTACGAAGTTTTTGAGAGAGAATTTTCTGGTCAAGTTGTCGAAATTCCTGGTTATAACATTGGTGATGATGAATTTCTTTGGGGCGCAACGGCAATGATTTTAGAAGAATTTAAAGATTATCTAAAAATCGTATTAAATTTGTAACTTAAACAATTAAGAACTCGTGTCTCAAAAAGCAAAGAAAAAGAACGCATTTCGCGATTCATTTGGACATTTATATTTCCTAAAAAGGACGTTAATTTTCTTATTAGGATCATTTACTTATAACCGTTACAATGGTTTTAATAAATTAAAAGTTAGCGGTACAAAAAACTTGGTTCATTTGCCAGCTCAAAATGTATTATTCGTTTCGAATCATCAAACTTATTTTGCTGATGTTTTCGCGATGTATCATGTATTTTGTAGTGTAAAAAATGGTTTTATTGATACCATCAAAAATCCAATTTATTTACTTAATCCTAAGATTGACTTTTATTACGTTGCCGCTGAAGAAACAATGAAAGATAATCTTTTGACGAAATTATTCGCCTACACAGGAGCGGTTACCGTAAAAAGAACGTGGCGTGCAAAAGGAGAAAATGTAAATAGAAAAGTAGATTTAAGCGAAATTAACAATATTGATATTGCGTTGCAAAGTGGTTGGGTAGTAACATTTCCGCAAGGGACTACAACTGCGTTTGCACCTGGTCGTCGTGGAACTGCACATTTAATCAAGAAAAATAAACCAATTGTAATTCCAGTTGTAATTGATGGTTTTCGTAGAGCTTTTGATAAAAAAGGTTTGCGTATTAAAAAACGTGGAATTAATGCGACAATGACATTCAAAGAGCCTTTGGAAATCGATTATGAAAATGATTCGAGTGATGCAATCATGAAAAAAATTATGAATGCAATTGAGCAAGCACCAGAATTTAATAAAGTTCGACCAATGGACGAAATTCTTGCTGAAAATAGTGAAAAATCATTGGATGATTATTTGAATGAAGACGACGAAGAGTTTGATGATTTCGAAGAAATGGGCTACGACGAAGAAAATAAAAAAGACTAAAAGAATACAACATACAAAATGAAAAAAGTTCATTTTATTGCAATTGGTGGAAGTGCAATGCACAATTTGGCGATTGCTTTGCACGAAAAAGGATATCAAGTAACAGGTTCTGACGACGCAATTTTCGAACCTTCGAAAACACGTTTGGACCAACGTAGAATTTTACCAGAAGAAATGGGTTGGTTTCCAGAAAAAATTACAACAGATTTAGATGCTGTGATTTTGGGAATGCATGCTCACGCTGATAATCCTGAAATGTTACGTGCTCAAGAATTAGGTTTAAAAATCTATTCATATCCAGAATATTTGTACGAACAATCAAAAGATAAAACGCGTGTTGTAATTGGTGGTTCGCATGGAAAAACGACAATTACATCAATGATTCTTCACGTTTTGCATTATCATAATATCGATGTTGATTATATGGTTGGTGCGCAATTGGATGGTTTTGATGTGATGGTAAAATTGACAGAAGACAACGAATTTATGATTATGGAAGGTGATGAATATTTATCATCTGCCTTAGATCGTCGTTCAAAATTCTTGTTGTATCAACCAAATATTGCGTTGATTTCAGGTATTGCTTGGGATCATATCAATGTTTTTCCAACGTTTGCAGATTACACTTCTCAATTCTCAAAATTCGTAGAATCTATCGTGAATGGAGGTGCTTTAATTTACAACGAAACAGACGAAGAAGTTGTTAAAGTGGTAGAAGAAACGGAGAAAGCAATCAAGAAATTCCCTTATCATTTACCAGAACATTTTATCGAAAATGGAATCACTTTTATCGAAACAGAAGATGGACCAATTCCGTTAGAAGTCTTTGGTAATCATAACTTGATGAATTTAGAAGGTGCTCGTGCAATTTGTAAACAATTAGGTGTAATGGATGATGATTTCAACGAAGCAATTCAATCATTCAAAGGAGCATCTAAACGTTTGGAATTAATTAATCGTACTTCTGATTTTGTTGCGTATAAAGATTTTGCCCATGCGCCAAGTAAAGTAACTTCAGTTACGAATGCAGTAAAAGAACAATATACAGATAAAACAGTTGTAGGATGTTTAGAAATCCACACCTATTCGTCTTTGAATCCTGAGTTTTTGGTGCAATACAAAGGTGCTTTAGACAAAACTGATATCAAAATTGTAATGTATAGCCCAGAAGCATTAGAAATAAAACGTATGGAAATGATTTCTCCAGAAGATATCAAAAAAGCCTTTGGAGATGATTCTATTTTGGTATTTACAAATGGTGAACAATTGCAAGATTATATCGAAAGTTTAGATAAAAAAGATAAAGTATTTTTGATGATGAGTTCAGGAAACTTCGGTGGAGTAAACTTGAATGAATTATTTAAAGCATAAAAAAATCACCTTTCAATAAAAGGTGATTTTCCACTTAAATATCTATAAAATATAGAAAAAGAGAACTTAATTTTTTAGGTTCTCTTTTTGTTTTTTGTCAAATGGTCAAAATAATCATTTTAGGTTTTTGGATTACTTCTTTTCAAATATCAGTAAACTTAGAACTATTTTAAACTTTTTCGGAACTATTAATTTTAAAAACATTATTTTAGAAAAAACAGAGGTGATATAAACTTTTAGTAATACTCTACTCACTTTTGTTAGCTTTCGCCATCAAAAAACACCTCTGTTTTACTATAAAATTATAGTGACCCTTTTGATAGTAACAAAGATGATAAAAATCGAGATAAAAAAAAGTTTGAAAAGTAGCCTAAAGATGTCCAAAACGGAAGTTATTGTAAACTTTTTCTAAATTGAGTTGGACTAATTTTTAGATGTTTTTTGAAAAAATTTCCGAATGAATATTGGTCAGAAAAGTTTAACTCATTCGAAATTTCAGAGATTGTTTTAGTTGTTTCACTCAACAATACTTTCGATTCACGAATCACAACAGAACTGATTAATTCTTTTGTCGTTCTACCTGTTATTGATTTGCAACATTCAGTTAAATATCGTACTGTAATATTCAATTTATCTGCATAATATTTTGCATCTCTGTTTTCTGTATAACTCTTATTTAAATCATTCAAAAAACGCTTTACAATATCATCTTTTCGCGTTCCTTTTCTTACAATAATTGTTTGTTGTTTCGAAAGTTCGCTAAACGTTGTGTAAACAATCGCATAAAATAAATTGAACTGTAAATAGCGTACGAATTTGGTCAATTTCTCTTGCAAACGCAACTTCAATTGCAATAAAAGTTCGATTAAAGCAGAAAATTCTATTTCATTGAAATGATAATTATTGATTCTACCTTCACCAAAAAATTGGTTGTATTCATAACCACTCAAATCGATAATCGATGTATCTAAAATCTTTTTGGTTAAAACTAAACTCAACAATTCTAAATCAGATGATTTTGAAATTATTTGGTAAGATTTATTAGGTTCTGGGAAGAAAACATCGTGTTGTTTTAGTTTAATTTCTTGGTCATTTTGAGAAATAATTAAATAACCATGCTGAATAAAAATCGTCTTAATCAAATCTTTTTTCAAACGTTTATTTTCAACAGTTTGCTGAATAAATTCCTCTTGATCAAAAACATTAAAATTCTCCATAAATCAACACTTTAATTTCAGTTAATTTGACACAAATTTTAACCCAATAATAGAGCAAATTAAAGTCGTTAAGAAGAAAACGCGCCAAAAACTTGCTGGTTCTTTAAAAATAAAAATTCCTACTAAAACTGTTCCGACTGCTCCAATTCCTGTCCAAACTGCATAAGCCGTTCCGATTGGTAATGTTTGCGTTGCTTTTACCAACAAAACCATGCTCACCGTTAAGAAAAATAAAAAACCACCATACCATAAATACGTGTCATTTCCGGTTGCTTCTTTTGCTTTTCCAAGACATGATGCGAAACCGACTTCGCACAATCCTGCAATTAGTAAAATTACCCAATTCATTTTTTACTGATTTATTTATAAAAATTAAGACTACAAAAAATTGTAGCCTTAAAATTAATTATTTATTTTTTGAATTATTTACCGAAACTATCGCTAAATTCTACTTGACCTTTGATGTGTACTTCGCTCCATGTTTTAGAAACGCCATCTGCACCTTTGTGTAATTCTAAACAAGCTTGATTAAGAGCTTCTATTGCTTTTCCTGTGTTAAAATCCATCAAATCAACATCTGTTTCAATTGAAAAAACATTGTTCTCAAACGTTGATTTTACTTCGTATTCTTTAGAAGCATTATTCAACGTTAAATTCAAGAAAGTTTTACCATCTCTGAAATGTAATTGACCTTTGATTTCGCTTGTATTAATCATATTTCCAAACAAAATATCTTTCAATTTTTGATCACGATCAATTTGATCAGAATTTAATGTAGCAACTGTCGCTATAATATTTGCACCTTCTAAAACTTCTTGAGGCGTTTTTCCATCTTCTTTTGCGTCTTTCACCAAAACAACATCAAAACGTCCTGAAACAGCCACTTTTTCTGTTGTTTTATAAGCCGTCCACTCAACTCCAGATTTTCTAATTACACCCTCTACAATTTCCGTTGGTTCTTCCACTGTAACAGCAGATTTAGCAGGTTGTTCAACTGGTTTTTCTTCTGTTTTATTCGTACAATTCATCAGCATTACTGATGCACAGCATATAATCGCTATAGATAATTTTTTCATTTCAAACTTTTATGCTACAAAAATACAACAAGCCAAGACTAATTCACAATTGATTTTTAACATATTCTGAAAAAACTCTACTTTTGTAAGATGATAAAAAATCTTCTAAATACATGTTTGATTATCATTTGTTTGCCATTTATCTTAATTTATGAGATTTATTGTTCGGTTTACAAATACAGAAAATAAATTGGTAACTTCGCTTTCAAATTGGAAAGATGAGCGAAAGAATAATAGGAATAATAGGCGCTATACCGCAAGAAATAAACGGTGTAGTCAATTTATTAACAAACAAGCAAGAACATAAAATTGGTCGAAGAAGTTATTTTACTGGAAAATTAAACAATCAAAAAGTTGTGGTCGTTTATTCTCGTGTTGGTAAAGTTGCTGCCTCTGCTACGGTTACAACCTTAATCCTTGAATTTAACGTTTCTGAATTGATTTTTACAGGTGTTGCAGGTGGAATTCATGCTGATGTAAAAATTGGAGATATTGTTCTAGGGCAAAGTTTGATTCAACATGATATGAATGCTCAACCTCTTTTTCCTGCTTACGAAATCCCAATGTTAGGAAAAGCTTATTTTGAGGCTGATTCTTCTCAATTAGAAGTTGCGACAACAGCTATTTTAGAAATTTTAGAAGAGCAACATTTGCATAATGTGATTTCTGAAAAAGATTTGGATAAATTTAATATTCATCAGCCTCAACTACATGTTGGTTTAATTGGATCTGGAGATTTATTTTTCTCGACAAATTCTCAGAAAGAAAAATTACAACAAAACTTACCCGAAATACTTTGTGTCGAAATGGAAGGCGCTGCAGTAGCACAAGTTTGTTACGAATTTGATATTCCTTTTATCATCATAAGAACAATATCAGATGATGCCGACGATCATTCTACATTAGATTTTAATAGTTTTATAGAAAAGATTTCGAATGTATATTCAATAGAAATTATTAAGAACATCATCAAGTAAAAAGTCCTTTAAAAAGGGCTTTTTTTTTGATGCTCACATTAATAAAAAAATCATCAAAAGATTTGATGATTTGCTTTTCCAAATATTTAAAATGGATTGTGGGGAGAGCAGGATTCGAACCTGCGAAGGTTACCCAACGGATTTACAGTCCGTCCTCGTTGGCCGCTTGAGTATCTCCCCGCCTAATAATAAAGTATTCTTCAAAAAAGAAGAGCCGATAGAGGGACTCGAACCCACGACCTGCTGATTACAAATCAGCTGCTCTAGCCAGCTGAGCTACATCGGCGATTTTTTATTTTTGTTTTAAAAGTAAAATATAAACTTTTTTGGAGCCGATAGAGGGACTCGAACCCACGACCTGCTGATTACAAATCAGCTGCTCTAGCCAGCTGAGCTACATCGGCTTTTTAGTGGGGAGAGCAGGATTCGAACCTGCGAAGGTTACCCAACGGATTTACAGTCCGTCCTCGTTGGCCGCTTGAGTATCTCCCCGACCTATATTTTTGCTGAGCCGATAGAGGGACTCGAACCCACGACCTGCTGATTACAAATCAGCTGCTCTAGCCAGCTGAGCTACATCGGCAAAAATATTATTATTTGTATATTTCAAATTGAAAACAGGATATTCATTTCTCGAAAGAAGTATTGTTCCTTTTTCGTGGTGCAATATTAGGGCAGTTTTTCGAATCTCGCAAATGTTTTTTCAAAAAAAAGTAGAAGTTTTTTCTAAAAATTTACTTCAATTTTGAAAATCAGAATTTTAGAATTCAAAAAAAGATTAAACTTTTTTTCAATAAAAGTAAAAAAGATAATATTCTATTTACATTAGAGTCCCTATTTTTGTAGTCAATTAATCATTAATGCATCTTATCATACAAATTTTGCAACTTTTCGGAGCAATTGCTTTGTTCATTTTTGCGATAAAACTATTAAGCGAAAATTTACAAGCGTTATCTGGATCGAATTTTAAACGCACTCTAAACAAATTAACCAAAAACAATTTATCGACAATTGTTACAGGTACTTTTTTTACAACAGCTATACAATCTTCCTCGGCTGCGAGTGTGTTTATATTGGGATTTGTAAATGCTGGATTGATTAATTTGCGAAAAGCATTTGGCTTAATATTAGGCGCAAATATCGGAACTACGCTTACATTGTGGTTGGTCTATTTCGGAATGAAATTCGATTTGGTACAAATTGCATTGCCTCTTATACTGGTGGCTTTTCCATTTTATTTATCGAAAAAACGTAACCAAAGAAAAGTAGGTGGAATTTTATTTTCGCTTTCCTTACTTTTTCTTTCGCTTTATTTCCTGAAAACTTTTTTACCTTCTATCGAAAGTCATCAGAAGTTACAAGAATTCTTTCAGCAATTATCGCATTATGGTTTTTTGACTAATTTGTTATTTATTCTATTTGGAATATTACTAACGGTTTTAGTCCACTTTTCATCAGCATCAATTACGATTGCAATTTTATTAGCGAGCAAAGGTTTACCTATCGAATTAGCTGCAATGATTGTTTTGGGAGCAAATATAGGAACAACTTTTACAGCGCATTTAGTTGCCGCAATTGGAGATAAATACACGAAAGTTGTCGCAGCATTTCATACATTTTTCAATATTGTAATTGCGTTGATTTTTATGTTGATTGCAAATTTTGTTTTAAAATTTATTGGAACAACAATTTCATCAAATATCGCTGTTCAACTGATTACTTTTGATACTATTAGTAATTTCGTCGGGGTCATTTTGTTTACGCCTTTTATCAATAAAATAGCTTTCTATTGTCAGAAAAAATATTTCTCTGTAAAATCAGCAGACAATAAATTAGAATTTTATGCAATTCCATTCGGAACAAATTCTGACCTATATAAAAATGAAGCCAACAAAAAACTTCTGAAACTCGCTTCTACAACGAAACAAACGATTTATACGCTTGGGCGAATGATTACTGAAAGTGATGAAGAAAAGATTTTGGTTTTTCGTGAACGAATTTTGGAACTGGAAAAAGAAGGTGATCAATTGGAGAGAGAAGTCAATGAATTTTTGAATGAAATTGCTGATTTAGATTTACCAAACGAAAATACAATTGCGATTCATCAACTAATTACACTTTGTCATCATCTGGAAAGTGTGGGCGATATTGCGATTAAGATTTCTTCTATTCATCGTCGTCGTAGAATGACAAATAGTTATTTTACACCAAAAATGAGAACGTATTTGGTCGAATTTCAAAATAATTTGGATCAAACAACGCGTATTCTAAATCAAAATTTGAACGAAACACAAGAAGAAGTTTCTATCAAACAAGCGGAGTTTATCGAAAAAACGATTAATACAATTTACAAAGAAGCCGAAGCAAATTTAATGAAGACGATCGAAAAAGAGAAACTTTTGACTACAAGTGCGCTTTTCTACAAAGATCTAATTCAGAATTACGAAATTCTTGGCGATCATCTTTACAAAGCCAATGCAACAATTGTTAAGCTAAAAAATCAGTAGATTTTTGTAAGTTTAAAGAAATTTATTGCATGGCTACTACATTTACAATAAAGCTTGAAGAACAAATTATTGGAACTACAGAATTTGAATTTGCAGATGTTCCGATGGGAGTTGTTTATGGCAAAATAAATTTTATAGATATTGAATCTCCTTATTTATTATTCAAAAATTATTGTTTAGCAAATAACATCCATATAAATTATGATTCTGAAAAAGAAAGATTGATAGACACAGCGATTATTCCAAATCTTAGAATTTATTATAATGATTTTAAAGAAGAATTAAAAAGTTGGGGAAGTTCTATTTCTGGAATTGAAATTTCTGATGACGTATTTGAATTTGAAATTACTTTATATGGTTTAGAATCTGAAACGATGTCAACTTTATTCAAACATCATTTTGATGAATATTTTAAATAATAACTTGTCTTGAATTAAAATTCGTCAATTCGAGTGATTTTTAGAAATATATTTCTAAAAATTGTATCGAGAATTAAGATGAATTTTATCTTCTAAAACCTTATTCTCGACACAAAATTCTAAACGAATTTCACTCGAATTGACGGTTTTATTTATAAAATAATATAATTACTTCGCTCACTTCTACTCTATTTTGTAATTTTGCAAAATGTTTGATTCAAAGCAAATTTTTTCTATTCAATCCGAAGAAGATTTCCAAAACGTTGCATTGGAAGTTTTCCGTTATCAAGCGCAAGAAAATGAGGTGTACAAAAACTTCTTAAATTTCTTGAACGTTGATTATTCTACTGTAAAACACACCAACGAAATTCCTTTTTTACCGATTCAGTTTTTTAAGAAATTTAAATTGATTTCGGGAAATCGTGAAGTGGAAAAGGTTTTTACAAGTTCGGGAACAACTGGAATGGCGACAAGTAAACATTTGGTAACGGATTTGGCATTGTATCATTACAGTTTAGAAAAATGTTTCGAACAATTTTATGGTCCACTTCCCGATTATACTATTTTCGCGCTTTTGCCTTCGTATTTGGAGCGTACAGGTTCGTCTTTGATTGATATGGTGGAGTATTGGATTGAGAAATCTGGTAGCGATAAAAGTGGTTTCTATTTGTATAATCACGATGAATTGTACGAAAATCTTATTGCGCACGAAAAAACGGGCAAGAAAGCAATTTTGATTGGTGTTTCATTTGCTTTATTAGATTTTGTCGAAAATTATAAAATGAATTTGCAGCACACAATTGTGATGGAAACTGGCGGAATGAAAGGTCGCAAGAAAGAAATTACGCGCGAAGAATTGCATTCAATTTTGAAAAATGGTTTCGGAACAAATGAAATTCATTCGGAATATGGAATGACGGAATTGCTTTCGCAAGGTTATTCTCGAGGAGATTTGACGTTTAAATCGCCAAATTGGATGCGAATTTTGATCAGAGAAACCGAAGATCCTTTCCAATATGTTGAAGAGGGAAAAACAGGTGGCGTGAATGTGATTGATTTGGCAAATTACAATTCGATTAGTTTTATTGCAACTGATGATTTAGGTAAAAAAATAACTCACAATCAATTTGAAATCTTAGGACGTTTCGATCATTCGGATGTGCGAGGTTGTAATTTGATGGTGATTGAATAATAAATAAAATCCCGCACTGAAAAATTCAGTGCGGGATTTTATTTATTTCTTTTTCATTAAAACTTCTTTCAGAGATTCTGTTTTTATTTTCTCAAAAAATTGTTTCAATTCATTGTATTTATCCGCTTCATAAACACCTTCTGGCAATAAAAATTGAATTGCTAGTATCAATTGTCCATCTTTCACTTTTGCTTCCTGATAATACTCTAAACCAAGCTCAGTTTTGTGATGTGCTTTGTATTTTTCATCAATTATCACTTCGTAACCATCTGGAATTTTAGATTTCACCTGAATATTAAACAAATAAGGATAATTAAATTCTATTTTGCGCTGACGATTTTTATCTTCAAAAGTATATTGTTTTAGAAATTCGCGCAAAGGATTTATAAATGTATAAAATGGAGCATTCGGAATTACAGCTTTTGCTTTATAATTTTTAACGTAAGAATCAGTATCAAAAACCGTTTTATCATTAATTTCTTCGTCTAAACGCACATCTAAAGATTCAGTCAAATATCTATTCAAAACATTTTCTTCGTCTGCAGCATCATCATAAAAATAATCATTGAATTTGTCTTTACGATAAAGAATTAAATTTCCATTACTCATAAAATCATACTTTAATGATGATTCGTAATAAGACAATTTTTGATTCAACTTTACAAACGAAGCTTCACCTTTTTTGATGACAATTCCATGATAATTAAACACATCTAAAGGTCCAAATTCGATTTGTTCTTTATTTAATTTTGAAGCATCTAAGATAATATTTGAAGCACCATTATTTAATTTCACAACTGTTAAAACAGAATTGAATTGATTGACAATTGGATAAGAAAACAAAATTTGTCCATGATGACGACTACTAAACATAACCATCGAAGTTTCGAAACCTTTAGCTGTTAAAATTTCATTCAATAAAAGATTCATATCTGCCGTAGAACCAGACTTTTCTTTCAATAAAGTTTTGTTCGAACGCGTTGGAATAATTCCATAAAATCTATTCCATTTTACATTTGAATCAATATATTCAATCACATTTTTCAAAGTTTCTACCTCATCTTTTCCATTCGGAATATTTTGCGCAACATCTCTGATTGCAGAAGGATTTCGATACAAATCATATTGTGCATTTATATCTTGAATCAAATCTATCTACGCGCTCATCGTAGTTTTCTTTGCTCCATCTGTATGATAATTAGCTGCCTGAATTTTAATTCGTTCACTTTGATCTTCAGGATTATAAACGTATTTTAATTGATTATAACTTTGGATATTATGTAATAACCATTCCGTTGAACTAGATTTACCTTTATACTTTGTATTCAAACCATCACCAATTGTAATAATCGAATATGTACCATAAGCCTGATTATTTAATCGAAACTTGCTCGAAAGCGTTGGTATATCATGTTGGAAATTCCACGCATCAATAGAAAAATTGTGTTCGCTACTTTTGATATAAGTATATTCGATAATAGAACCAACTTTTACATTTGGAAAAGTAAAACGTTTTACAGCATACAATTCATTTAAAGAAACATCAAAAATTTCTTTCTCATCAATCGGAGTCATTTGCTCTACTCCATTTACAATATTTATCGTACTTCCCTTGATTCCGCTTATAGATTCATTTCTATTCTTGCTGTAATAATTCAGTTGTATATTTGCTTCATCAAGTCCTTTATCAGTCAGTATTTTGATTCTTCGTTTTACAGTCAAATAATAATTAGACGAAGTTAAATCCATTTTTCCTTCTTCCGAAAGAATAACAGCATCTACATTTTTCTCAAAAGGAACTTGAGTTAAGTTAATTTCTTGCTCCGAAATTTTTCCGAATTTTAAATCTTTCGATTGCGCATTTGTATATAATGCAATAAATAAAAAGAGTAAAGTAATTTTTAATTTCATTTCAATTTGTAATTCCTGCAAAAGTACAATACACAATAATACATAAAGAATAATCTAAATAAAATTTTCGTTACTTTTCTATCAATTCTTCTAACGCTTTTTCTAAAGTAGGATATTGAAATTTGAAACCTATTTCTTGAATTTTAGTTGCGTCAATTCTAGATCCATTTAGGACTAAACTACTCATCTCACCTAATGCTAATTTCATAACAAAAGCAGGAATATTAGGAATAAAAAAAGGTTTATTCATTATTCTCGCTAGCGTATGATTGAATTCCGAATGATTTATATATTGCGGTGAAGATGCGTTATAACTTCCTTTTATTTTATCATTATCTACAGCTTCCGCATACATTTGTATCAAATCTGTAATATGTATCCAAGGCATCCATTGTTTTCCGTTACCTAGATTTGCTCCTACACCAAGTTGAATAGGTTTTTTTAATAATTTGAAACCTTCGCCGTTTTTAGACAAAACAAAAGAAGTTCTAAGACAAACCACTCTTGCACCTATTTTTTCGAACTGATAAGCAGCATTTTCCCATGCGACACAAACTTTACCTAAAAAATCAATATTCGGTTCATCAGATTCTTTGAAAATTTTGTTCGAAGTAATTTGTCCATAATAAGCAGTTCCAGACGCGGAGATAAAAAATTTCAAATCAATATTCAATTTTTTGACATACTCAAAAAGTAAATTCGCTGTATCAACTCTACTCGAAAAAATTTCTTTTTTGTAAGAATTTGTCCATCTTTTCGCAATTAAGCTTCCAGCCAAATGAATAATTCCATCCAAATTTTCAAAAACTTTTTCATCAATTGTATCTTTCTCCCAATGATAAAAAGGATGTTCAATCTCTTTTTCTCTTGTCAAAATACGAACTTGATGTCCATTTTTAATTAAAATCTTTGTTAATTCTGAACCAATTAATCCACTTCCACCAGTCAATAGAATATTCATACTAAAATTTTTTCCTAATTTAGCTCATTCCAAAAATATAAACTAATGTTTAAAGGTAGATTTCCTTATCTAAAAAGAATGGGAGCTGATGAAGAAAAGAAGCTAAAACAAAAAATATTCGATATAGTTTTTGAAGCTGATACACCTTATGGAAAATTTTTTGACATCTCTTTATTACTTTTAATTTTATTGAGTGTTGGCTTAGTTATGTTGGAGTCTATTCCGGCAATTAACGCAAGACACCATACAGTTTTAGTATCTTTAGAATGGATTTTAACCTTTTTGTTTACTATAGAATATTTATTAAGAATCTATTGTGTTAAAAATCGTTGGCGCTATATTTTTAGTTTTTATGGAGTTATTGATTTATTGTCTATTTTACCTTTTTATCTTGGTTTAGTTTTACCTACAAGTAAGTACCTAGCAAGTATTCGTATTTTAAGATTACTACGTATTTTCAGAATTTTTAACCTTACTCGATTTACACGTGGAAAAAATGTGTTGGTACTTGGACTGAAAGAAAGTAAAGATAAAATCATTGTTTTTTTATCATTTGTTCTCTTAATTGTTGTTGTAATTGGCTCGATTATGTATATGGTTGAACACGATCATCCTGAATCTGGTTTTACAAGTATTCCAATTAGTATTTATTGGGCAATTGTTACTTTAACAACAGTAGGTTATGGTGATATTTCTCCTGTCACTGGTTTGGGACAATTTTTAGCATCTGTTGTTATGATTATAGGTTATGGTGTAATTGCTGTTCCGACAAGTATTGTAACAATGGAAATGAATAAAGCAGCTAAACATAATGAAGATATCCCTACAAATACACAAAGATGTCGCAATTGTGGTGATGATTATCATTTAGATGGTGCTATTTATTGCAAAACCTGCGGGCATCTTTTAAATGAGCCTTAAAATTTATCCAAATTAATAAATCGATTATTGTCGATATGGTTAACGTATTCGTAATTTTTGGTGTAATTAATTGACATATTCAATTCATAACCAACTAACATCAAAATCACATTGATGTATACAAAAATCATCATAATCATTACTAATCCAAGCGATCCATACAACAAATCAATGTTTGTAAAATAACTTAAATACGAATTAAAACCTATCACAGTTAACAAGAACAAAACTGATGTCAAAATAGCACCAGGTAAAACTGTGCTACGCGATTTTTTGTGATTTGGTCCGAAATAATACAACATACACATCGAAACAAAGTAGAAAAGAAATACCGAAAAATAGTTGATTAGATACGAAAACTGTCCAAGTTTACTTAAAAATGAAACGTTGGTTAAGTATTTCCAAATAATTGATGTCGAATAAGATAAAAACACTTGTAACACAATAAAAACTGTAAAAAACAAGGTTAAAATTATCGAAATCATTCTCGATTTTGAGTTTTTTCGCTTTACATAAACATCTTGATACGAAACATTAAACCCATTTATAATTCCTTGTATTCCGTTAGATGACATAAAAATTGTAATCAAAATCAAGAAATAATTCACTTTACGTTTTCCTTGTACAGCCGTCGTTTTATCAATATACGAAATCACTTCATTGCTCACATGTTTAGGCAAAAGTTGCGGAAGAAGTTGTGTAAATAACAAGTTTTTTATCTCTTGGTAATAAACCAAATGCGGTAAAATACTAAACAAAAAAAGCAAAAATGGAAACATACTAAAAAATAAAATCCATGAAACTGCTGCCGAACGCAACGGAAAATTACCTTTCATGACGCGAATCCAAAAAACTTTCAAGAAATCATATACCGTGATACCTGTATTTTTGTTCATCAATTTTGTTTTCGACCAAGCTCGAAAATAATTTATTCCTGTATATGTTTTAAAATCTTGTAGAATGCGCATATTTTTGTCTCAATAAATAATTTTGAATGAATATTACGACCATTTGTATCGGTAAAACAGACGAAAAAGCCATCGAAATGCTATTACAAAAGTATGAAAATCGATTGCCTTCGCACATTAATTATCAAAGAATTGAAATTCCTGACATCAAAAATCGTAAAAATTTGTCCGAAATTCAACAAAAACAAAAAGAAGCTGAGCAAATTTTGAATAAAATCATCAATACAGATTTTGTTATTATTTTGGATGAAAAAGGAAAACAGCCTACTTCGAAGCAATTTGCAGATGATATTCAGAATTACATGAATCAATCTGTCAAAAATCTTGTCTTTGTGATTGGTGGTCCTTATGGTTTTGACGAATCTGTTTACAATCGTGGAAATAAAAAAATGTCTTTATCCAATATGACATTTACGCATCAAATGGTTCGTTTATTTTTGACTGAGCAAATTTACCGAGGATTTAGTATATTGCAGGGTAAACCTTATCATCATGAATAACACCTCTCCATTTGAAGAATTTGTTCCTAAGCAAGAAAATAAACTAAGTTTTGGTATTGGAAAAGCTCTTTTGTATAGCGCAATTGCAGTGATTATAATGCAGTTTGCTGGCGGAATTATTTCAGTTCCAGCACTTTTTTACAAACCGCTTAATCACTTACTTTTACCGTTAGGATTTTTAACAGGAACGGTTTGCGCAATTGTTATTTTATTGATGTTGACACAAACTAAATTTGCATCAATTTTAAAAGATATCAAACATTCTTTTACTCCAATTCAGCTCATATTATCAATAGCTTGTTGGTTATTTCTTTTGCCTTTAGCCGAGGTTGCAACAAGTTTAATTCCAACAACTGGACCTTTAGAAGAAATCTATAAAATCTTTCAAGCTTCTTTTGAAATGATGTTAGATTACAAAATCGCTGGATTTATTATGATTTGTATTTTGGCTCCAATTTTCGAAGAAATTATTTTCAGAGGAATAATCTTGAAAGGAATGCTAAATTTCAATGTAAATCCTACCACTGCAATCTTAATCAATGGTTTTATTTTTGGATGCGCACACATGAATCCTTGGCAATTTATAGGCGCCGGACTTTTAGGAATCATTTTTGGAATAGTTTATTACCGCACAAAATCGTTGTTTTTGCCTATGTTATTACATTTCTTAAACAATACACTTTCCTACTCGTTAATGTTAATGCAAGGCGATATGGAAGGCGAAGTTTTTGCGCAAAGAGATTATTTATTAATTGGAGGAATGACACTTATCGGAATTTTATCTGTCTATTTATTAATCAAAAAAAACAGAACAAAAACAATATAAATGGAATTAATTTTTGCCACACATAACAACAATAAAGTAAAAGAAGTTACAAAAATGTTACCTTCTTACCTATCGATGAAATCGTTGACTGATATTAATTTCTTTGATGAAATTGAAGAAACTGGAACAACTTTCGAAGAAAATGCGCAATTAAAAGCGAAAACTATTTTCGATAAAACGGGTAAAAATATCTTTGCAGATGATTCTGGATTAGTGATAGAAGCGTTAGATGGTGCGCCTGGTGTATATTCTGCTCGATATGCAGGTACTGGAAAAGACGAAGATAATATCGCAAAAGCGTTGAAAGAATTGGAAGGAGAAACGAATCGAAAAGCTTATTTTATTTCTATTTTCTGTTTAATTTTGAATGGAAAAGAATATTTTTTCGAAGGTCGCGTAAATGGAACAATTGCTACCGAAATTATGGGTGATAATGGTTTTGGTTACGATCCTATTTTTATTCCTGATGGTTTTTCAAAATCATTTGCTCAAATGACTGCTGAAGAAAAAAACGCCATTAGTCATAGAGGAAAAGCTGTCGAAAAATTAAACGATTTTTTAATTAATCTAAACGTAAATTGAGTTTACAACTAACAATATTAGGATTTAATTCGGCATTACCAACGGCTTTTACGCATCCAACCGCACAATTATTAAATATTGCAGAACGCTATTTTTTGATTGATTGCGGAGAAGGAACACAAGTACAATTGCGAAAAGCAAAGGCAAAATTCAACCGAATAAACCACATTTTTATATCGCATTTACATGGCGATCATGTTTTTGGATTGATTGGATTAATTTCCACACTTCAATTACTTGGTCGCGATATGCCTTTGCATATCCATGGTCCGAAAGGAATTGAGGAATTTATTACGACACAATTACGCTTAACAGAATCCAATAATTCATTCGAGATTATTTTCAATGAATTGCATACAAAAGAATCTGTTTTAGTTTTTGAAGATGATAAAGTTGAAGTTTATTCTATTCCGCTAAATCACCGAGTGTATACCAATGGTTATCTTTTTCGAGAAAAGCCAAAACCTCGAAAATTGAATATGGATACAATCGAAGAATTTCCTGAAATTGAAATCTGCGATTATCAAAATTTGAAAAATGGAAAAGATTTTACGTTAGAATCTGGAAAAATAATTCCGAATGATTATTTAACATTTGATGCTCAAAAGTCCTTGAGTTACGCGTTTTGTTCGGACACAAAATATAAACCAGATATTGTTCCAATTATAAAAGATGTCGATTTGTTATATCACGAATCAACATTTTTACACGAATTGAAAGATTTAGCGGTTTACACAGGGCATACAACTGCAAAAGAAGCTGGAATGATTGCGAAACAAGCCAATGTAAAGAAATTAATTTTAGGTCATTTTTCTAATCGTTATCACGATTATAAACCTTTGTTAATCGAAGCCCAAGAAGAATTTACGAATACCGTTTTACCAGAATTGTTGAAAACAATAAAAATAGAAAGTTAGTAATCAAAATATAAAAAAATCCGTTCGATAGTCGAACGGATTTTAGTTTTACAAATGTTTCTCAATCCTATGGATTTTGAACTAAAACTCCTTTAGAAACAATAATTTGTTGTTCAGGAATATATTCAATTACTTCATTTGCTGTAGCAAGAATAGTGTATAATGGATTACTTCCTGATAAATGTGTACCAGGGTAGCGTCTATCCATTGTCAACCCATTTCTATATGTGGGTACGTCATATCCT
>NZ_DJTP01000043.1:0-11616 GCF_002440405.1 Empedobacter sp. UBA6305
AATCAAAATGCACAACGGGTTTAATATATATTAATATGAAAAGAATAATTGTTACAATAATGCTTCTAGTTTACAATTTTACTAATGCACAAATGTCTTCTACAGCTACTGTTAATGAATATAATCTACAAACTATTGTTGCAGAAGTAAAACAACAGAAATATACAGAAGGAGTTACTAATAAAGATGAATATTTTAATGTTAATTTTCTTCCTGCAAGTATAGATGGTTTCAAAGAAAAGGAGAATTTTAGATATAATGCATTACTAGACGATTTAGAGTTTTTAAGAGATGGATATTTATATAAAATGAATAAATTATCAAACCAGACTATTAGATTCGATGATGGTAAAATTCTTAAGTATGTAAGTTATATTGATGGGGGTACATTAACATCAAGATATTTACAAGTATTATCACCTTTAGATCGAAAAATTGTACTTTATAGAAAATTATCTAATGATGGAGTAGATGGTCTTGGTGCTGGTGGTTTA
The DNA here is from genome assembly GCF_002440405.1 of Empedobacter sp. UBA6305. Classification (NCBI taxonomy): domain Bacteria; kingdom Pseudomonadati; phylum Bacteroidota; class Flavobacteriia; order Flavobacteriales; family Weeksellaceae; genus Empedobacter; species Empedobacter sp. UBA6305. The sequence goes on from NZ_DJTP01000043.1 coordinate 495, forward strand.
AATGCTTCTAATAAGAGAAATTATTTTAAACAAGAGAAATTATTGATTGGTTATAGTGATAAAATGTATAATGTTCCAAATTCAACTAAAAAATTTAAAGATTTTACAGATAAAGACGTAAATCAAATTGTAAGTACAAATAAACTTAGCATAAAAAAAGAACAAGATTTAATTAAACTTATTGATTTATTGAATAAATAAACAAATTATATAATATCTTAGAAATGTTGGGCAGATTGTGTAAATTTGCCCAAATTTATTTTAAGTCATATATAAATAATGGAAATCGCATCTAAATATACGCCAACGGAAGTTGAAGGAAAATGGTATGAATACTGGATGGAGAAGAAGTATTTTAAATCTACTCCAGATGAAAGAAAAGCTTACACAATCGTCATTCCACCACCAAATGTAACAGGTGTCTTGCACATGGGACATATGTTAAATAATACGATTCAGGACGTTTTAATTCGTCGTGCGCGTATGCGTGGATTTAACGCTTGTTGGGTACCAGGTACAGACCATGCTTCAATTGCTACTGAAGCGAAAGTTGTTGCGAAGTTAAAAGAGGAAGGTGTTTCTAAATTTGATATCGGTCGTGAAGAATTTTTAAATCACGCTTGGGATTGGACGCATAAACATGGTGGAATTATTTTAGACCAATTAAAAAAGTTAGGAGCTTCTTGCGATTGGGATCGTACGAAATTTACGATGGATCCAGATTTATCTGAATCTGTTCAACGTGTTTTTGTTGATTTATATAACAAAGGATTAATTTACCGTGGATACCGTATGGTAAATTGGGATCCGGAAGCAAAGACAAATATTTCTGACGAAGAAGTTATTCATGTTGATAAAAATGGAAAATTATATCATTTAAAATATCAAGTTGACGGAACTGATCAATATATTGTTGTGGCGACAACTCGTCCTGAAACAATTTTTGGTGACTCTGCAGTTTGTATCAATCCAAATGACGAGCGATATGAATGGTTGAAAGGAAAACAAGTTATTGTTCCAATCGTTGGTCGTAAAGTAAATATTATCGAAGACGAATATGTTGACATCGAATTTGGTACAGGATGTCTTAAAGTTACGCCTGCACACGATGTGAACGATTACGAATTAGGTAAAAAACATAATTTAGATTTTATTGATATTTTTACGGATGATGCGAAATTAAATGATTTAGGATTAAATTATGCTGGATTAGATCGTTTCAAAGCGCGTAAAGAAATCGAGAAAGAATTAGAAGAAAAAGGTTTACTTGAAAAAGTAGAAAATTATAATAATAAAGTTGGTACATCTGAAAGAACAGGAGCGGTGATTGAGCCTAAAATTTCAAATCAATGGTTCTTGAAAATGACAGATTTAGCTAAACCAGCTTTAGAAAATGTAATGAATGATACGATTAAATTTCATCCTGCGAAATTTAAAAATACATATCGTAATTGGATGGAAAATGTAACAGATTGGAACATTTCTCGTCAATTATGGTGGGGACACCAAATTCCTGCATTTTTCTATGGTGATGGAAACGAAGATTTCGTTGTTGCTCTAACAAAAGAAGAAGCTTTACCATTAGCACAGGAAAAAACAGGAAATGTTACATTAACAATCGAAGATTTACGTCAAGACGAAGATGCGTTAGATACTTGGTTTTCTTCTTGGTTATGGCCAATTTCTGTTTTCAACGGAATCAATGAGCCAGAAAATGAAGAAATCAATTATTATTATCCAACACAAGATTTAGTAACTGGTCCAGATATTATTTTCTTTTGGGTTGCGCGTATGATTGTGGCTGGATATGAGTATCGTAACGAATTACCTTTCGAAAATGTATATTTCACAGGAATTGTTCGTGATAAACAAGGGCGTAAAATGTCAAAATCGTTAGGGAATTCACCAGATCCAATCGAATTGATGAACGAATATGGTGCAGATGCTACGCGTATGGGAATGTTGCTAACAGCGCCTGCTGGGAACGATTTACCTTTCGATGTTGATTTGTGTCTACAAGGACGTAATTTTGCGAATAAAATTTGGAATGCTTTCCGTCTAATAAAAGGTTGGGAAGTGAAAGAAGATTTAGAACAAACTTCTGCTCAAGCAAAAGCGGTTGACTGGTTCGAAAATAAATTCCAACAAGCGTTAGCAGATATCGAACATAATTACGATCAATATCGTTTATCTGATTCATTGATGGCGATTTATAAATTGATTTGGGATGATTTCTGTTCTTGGTATTTAGAAGCGATTAAACCTACTTTTGGTGAGCCAATTGATGCAAAAACTTATGTAGCAACAATTTCTTATTTAGAAAATGTATTGAAAGTTTTACATCCATTTATGCCTTTCTTAACAGAAGAAATTTGGCATTTAATTGCTGAAAGAACGGATGATGAAGCACTGATTGTTTCTAAATATCCAGAAGTAACATCTTTCAACGAAGAAATTATCAAGAATTTCGAGAATACAAAAGAAGCAACTACAGCAATTCGTGGATTACGTTCAGAAAAAGGAATGTCACCAAAAGAAGCTTTAGAAGTTTTTGCTGATGCTCAAGCTGCGAACGAAATATATGTAGATGTTTTCTCTAAATTAGGAAATGTTTCTAATTTCAATACAGGAGATAAACCAGAAAAAGGTTTTGCTTTCCGCGTTGGGACATTAGAATTTATGGTTCCGATGTCTGATAATATCGATATTGAAGCTGAACGCGAGAAATTACAAAAAGAGTTGGATTACAACAAAGGTTTCTTAAATTCTGTTCGTAAAAAATTATCAAACGAAAAATTTGTTGCTGGTGCGCCAGAACAAGTAATTAATGCAGAACGCAAAAAAGAGGCAGATGCTTTAGAAAAAATTGCACAAATTGAAGAACAATTAGCTTCATTGTAATTTTTATCAAAATAAAATTTAAAAACCACTTCATTTGAAGTGGTTTTTTTATTGATTTTTTTCAATTAACTTTAATAAAGTCTCAAAAAAGTAGATATGTCAAGCGAATTAAATTACAAAAAGGAAAAGTTATATTCTGAATTTTTAAATCAAGAAAGAAATATTTTTGTTTGGATTCCAGAACGTTTTAAAAATGAAAGTTTGCCTGTTTTGTATTTATTGGATGGCGGCATTAATGAGAAATTTAAACAAATAACAAAGCTTATTGATGAGTTAATTAAATCAAATCGTATTCAACCATTGATGATTGTGGGAATCGAAAATATCAATCGAAATTTTGATTTTACAAGAAATACAAATGTTGTAAAAGACAAAAAATGGGTTCCAGAATATGGAAATGCAGAGAATTTTGAAAAATTTATTGTGTTAGAATTGCTTCCTCATATTTCGAAAAATTACAAGACAAATAACTCGAAAATCATTGTAGGTGAGTCTTTAGGCGGATTGTTGGTAATGGATATATTGTTTTATTTTCCACATTATTTTGATTCTTTTATTGCAATTGATCCTTCGCTTTGGTGGAATAATCACGAATTGTTTGATTCTTATTTTGAAAAATTTGATTTTAATCTGTTAGTAAATAAAAAGATTTGGATTTCAAGTTCTAAAACAGTTTCAATTTCAAAGTTTACTGATCAATTTGTAGAAAAATTGCAAGAAAAAGATAACTTGAAATCAAATTGGAATTATTTACATGATCCTTCTCAAAATCATTTCACAATTTTCAATTCATCAATAGAATCAGCGTTAATATGGACGTTTAAGTAATATTTTTTTGAATGATTCATATGACTTCAATAGGTTTCTCCAACAAGTTTGTCTAAATTTGCAAACCTTTTTAAAAAGAATTAATGCAGTATTTAGAACTACTTTTAATCGGAATTTTCACAGCTTTTATTGGATCGTCCATTCCTGGATTGTTGAATATGACGGTGGTAAAAATTGGGAAACAAGAAGGAGTAAAAAGTGCATATACTTTTATGTCTGGAACTGCGGTTACGATTGCAATTCAGGTTTATTTAGCAATTTTTCTAGCAAAATTTATTGATTTTAATGAAGAAGTTACCAAAATTTTTAGGGAAGTTGGATTAGCTGTTTTTGTAATTATTACGATTTATTTTCTCTTTTTTGCGAAGAAACAAGATCAAAAAAAGAAGAATAAAAAGCTAAAACAACAAGGTGATGTAAAACAAAAAAATAAATTCATTTACGGATTATTGTTATCCGCTGTAAATGTTTTTCCTATACCTTTTTATGTGTTTTTAAGCGCAACGTTGGTTTCGTATAATGTTAATGTTTTTGGACAACCAAATAGCTCAGTTTTTGCTTTAGGAGTTGTAGTTGGTTCGATGATTATTTTTGGTCTGTATCTGAAATTTTTTAACTCAAAATCGGAAGAAGATTCATTTATTTTGAAGAATATCAACTATGTAATTGGAGGAGTGACGAGTGTGATTTCTTTGTTAACGATTTATCAGCTTTTTCAATAAAAATTTAATTCAAATTTTGCTTTGGATGGGAGTATTTAACCAAATATTCCATCACTTCATCGCATTCTTTTCCTTCTAAAATATAACTCAAAATATCCTCAATTAATTCATCAATAATTTGAGGATTAAACTCAAATTTTTTAGCCAAATCAATGCAAATTGCCTTTTCATTTTGATGAATATTCAAATCCACAACCATTAACAAAACAGCGTCGTACAACAAAGAAAGTCGATCTGTAAATGTTTTAGGCAACGTAAAATCAAACTTCGTGTTTTCGTTCAGAATATAACTTACATCTTTAGCAGAAAGTTCATGGTATTTGGCAATATCAGAGATAATTTGAATCTCTTTTTCATTCAAATTTCCATCACTTTTACCAATAATAAATAAATTTTTGATGTGATTTAATTTATCAACCAAAGTAAGATTATTTTTCATTTGTCGCTTTTTGGGATTAAAAATACTCAAAATAGTAGTAAATTAACGTTCAAATTTTTTCATGTGTCAGATTTTAAAACGAAAATAGATGAGATTTATGATAAGCAATGTGAGAATAAAGCAAATATTCGTCATCTTACTGTTTATCAGCGGAAAGAAAGTTTGAAAAACTTAGAAAATTCAATTCTAAATCATCGTGCTGAAATAGAAAAAGCATTGTTTTTGGATTTAAGAAAATCTAAAATTGAAGCTGATTCTACCGAAATATTTCCAGTTTTAGCTGAAATTCGATTATTTCGAAAGAATTTGAATTGTTGGACAAAAACGAAATCAATTTCAAATAATCTACTTTTTTTCGGTTCAAAAGCGCAAATTCAACCGGAAGCTTTGGGAAATTGTTTGATTATTTCGCCTTGGAATTATCCTTTTCAATTGTGTTTAGTGCATTTGGTTGCTTGTATTTCGGCTGGAAATACAGCAATTCTTAAACCTTCGGAGTTTTGTCCAAATGTTTCAAAAGTTCTTAATAAAATTATTTCTGAAGTTTTTGAAGAAAATCATGTCGCTCTAGTTGAAGGAGAAATTGAGGAAACAACTTATTTGTTAACCAAAAAATTTAATCATATTCATTTTACAGGTTCGCCAAAAGTGGGTAAAATTGTGATGCAAGCAGGTGCAAAACATCTTTCTTCGGTGACGTTGGAGTTAGGGGGAAAGTCGCCTTTGATTATTGATGGAACAATTCCGATGCAAGAAGTGGTTGAAAAAGCAGTTTGGGGAAAATTGATAAATTTTGGTCAAACATGTATTGCGCCAGATTATATTTTGATTAAAGAAGAATTTCAAGAGCAATTTATAAATATGTTTATTGAACATATTGAAAAAGTTTTTGGAAAAAATCCTGCTCAATCGAAAGATTTAGCGAGAATTGTAAATCTTCAAAATTATAATCGATTAAAAAACTTGATTGAAAATGCAATAGAAAATGGTGCAAAATGTCCTTTTGGAAATGAATACATTGAAGCTGAATTGTACATTAAACCAACTTTTTTGACAGATGTTCCAATAAATGCAAAAATAAATGAAGAAGAAATATTTGGACCAATTTTTCCGATTTATACATTTAAAGAAATAAATGAAGTAATTGAATCTATTAATCAGAAAGAAAAGCCTTTAGCGTTATATATTTTTTCGAAAGATTCTATTTTTATTGATAAAATTAAGAATGAAACTTCATCTGGTTCTGTGGTAATTAACGAAACATTGGTGCAGGTTTTACATTCAAATTTGCCTTTTGGCGGAGTTAATAATTCTGGAATTGGAGCTTCAACAGGTTATGCAGGTTTCAAAGATTTTTCGCATATGAAACCGATCTTAAAAGTCAATCGGTTTTTGTCACCATCAAAATTTCTCAATTATCCCTATAATTCTACAACTCAAAAGGTAATTGATTTTTTGATGAAATATTTTTAAATCTCGGTTCAACGATTTAATTTTATATTTGTTTTATACAACAATCAACGTTATTTTTGTAGTTAAATCTTATAGAATTGTTATCAAAAAAGACAAAATACGGACTAAAAGCAATGGCTCATTTGGCCAGACAAGAAAGTAACAAACCAGTTTTAATTGGACAAATTTCTGAAACAGAAGTTATTCCGAAAAAATTCTTGGAGGCTATTTTATTGGATTTAAAAAAGTTAGGTTTCGTCAATTCGAAACAAGGGAAAGGTGGTGGATATTATTTGGCACGTGATGCGAAAGATATTAGTTTAGCATCTTTGATTCGTGTTTTAGAAGGACCAATCGCGCTTTTACCTTGTGTAAGTAAAAATTACTACGAAAAATGTGATGATTGCCCTAACGAAGGCATTTGTACATTGAATAAGGTGATGGTTGAATTGAGAGATTCGACTTTAGAAATTCTTGAAAATAAATCTTTAGAAAGTTTAAAATAAATCTTTAGCCTGAGTTTTTCAGGCTTTTTTATTGGAAAATTTTATAAGAATGAAGAAAAAAAGTATAACTCTTTTTCGAGAATTCTTCCTAATTTCGAACATTTGTATTTCATGAAAAATAAATCTATACAACAAGAGTTTAAAGAACTTTTAGAACAACATTCTTTTTCTACGCATCGTTATTTATTGGCGATTAGTGGAGGGATTGATAGTATGGTTTTGTTAGATTTATTCCGTCAAACAGCTGCAAATTTTCAGGTGGCACATTGTAATTTTCAGTTGCGTGAAGATGACGCGAATGGCGATGAATTGTTTGTGAGAGAATATTGTGGAAAATATAATATACCGTTTCATTCGACTCGTTTTGATGTTGTGGCTTATCAGAAAGTAGGAAATTATTCGGTAGAAATGGCTTGCCGAAATTTGCGTTATGAGTGGTTTGAGCAAGTTCAACAACAAAATCGTTTGGATGTTTTGGTGACAGCTCATCATTTGGATGATAATATTGAAACTTTTTTGATTAATCTTTCTCGTGGAACAGGTTTGAAAGGTTTGGTTGGAATGCAAATTGATAATGGAAAAATCTTTCGTCCACTTTTAAATTTTACAAAAAATGATTTGTTGGAATATGCAAAATCAAATGAAATAAATTGGCGAGAAGATTATACGAATGCGACGGATGATTATACTAGAAATAAGATTCGTCATCACATTACACCAATTCTAAAAGAGCTTCATCCGCAATTTGATGAGAATTTTTTGTCAAGTTTAAATCATATCAATGATAATTATCAAATTGTACAAAATAAAGTTGGAGAAGTTAGAAGTGATTTATTCTCAGGAGATAATCCGATTGAAATTGAAATTTCAGCATTAAAAAAACTTCAACCATTAGAAACATTTTTACATTATTTGTTCGAAAAATATGGATTTTCGTCGAGCAAAGAAATTTTAAAATTTTTGGATGCAGAAACGGGAAGTGAAATAAAATCAGCAACTTATCGATTAATTAAAAATCGAGAAAATTTGTTGTTGCAAAAAATAGAAGAAGAAAATGAAGATGAATTAACGATTTTTGATGAGTTAATTGAAATCAATTCGTTAAATTTGAAGTTCGTGAAATCGATAAATCCACACGAAAACGCTACTGAAATAGTAGACTTTACATCAATTTTGTTTCCGCTTAAACTTAGAAAAGTGAAAGAGGGAGATTTCTTTTATCCAATTGGAATGAAAGGTCAAAAAAAATTGTTGAGTAAGTTTATGAAAGATTTGAAACTTTCTAAGTTAGAAAAAGAGAAGGTTTGGTTGCTTTGTGACCAAAAAGATCAAATTATTTGGGTGGTAAATCATCGTTTGGATGAACGTTTCAAAACGACAGAAACAAGTAAAAACTTTTTAAACATTACAGTATGTTAAAGAAACTTTGGATACTTTTTTTGTTTCCAATTTTAGTCAACGCACAGTTATTTAGTCCTGCAAAATGGTCGAGTTCGGTGAAGGAGGTTGGACAGAATGAGTTTGAAATCGAGGTAACAGGAAAAATTGATAGAGGTTGGCACCTTTATTCAATGAAACATCCTGATGGAGGAATTGGAATTCCAGCAAGTGCATCATTTAAACCAGCTGCAAATGCAAAATTGATTGGAGGTACGCGCGAAGTTGGAAAACGTATAGATAAATACAGCCAAATTTTTGAACAAGATGAAAAATATTACGAAAATCAAGTAAAATTTGTTCAAAAAGTAAAAGTTTCGGGTGATAAACCTGTAAATGTATCATACACAATCGAATTTCAGATGTGTGATGCTGAACGTTGTTTGCCACCAGATGAAACAAGCGGAACAATAAAATTAACGCCGTCTGCAAAAGTTGAAGAAACGAAAGAAGAGGCGAAGCCAGCAGATGCTACAGAAGCAAAAGATACAGTAGCAGTAACTGAAATTACGCAGGATTCTGTTCAAGAAGATTCTACAGCAGTTGTTGCGGCAACACAAGATACAATCAAAAAAGTTGATGATTCTTTATTAGCAGATAACGAAAAGAAAGATAATGGTTTATTGAAAATCTTTTCTTTAGGATTTTTAGGAGGATTGGCAGCGCTATTAATGCCTTGTATTTTCCCAATGATTCCTTTGACAGTAAGTATGTTTACAAAACAAAGTAAATCGAAAGGAGAAGGAGTTGGAAAAGCCTTTATTTATGGATTATCAATCATTGTTATTTATGTTGCATTAGGTTTATTGGCGACAGTTATTTTTGGACCATCTGTTCTAAATGAAATGTCAACAAATCCGTGGGTAAATTTAACGTTTTTTGCTATTTTTATTGTATTTGCAATTTCATTCTTTGGTGCTTTTGAATTAACATTACCAAGTAAATGGGTAAATGCAGCTGATAAAGGTGCTGATAAAGGCGGATTAATTGGGATCTTCTTTATGGCATTCACATTAGCATTAGTATCATTCTCTTGTACAGGACCAATTATTGGTTCGTTATTAGTTCAAGCGACGCAAGGAGGAAACTATTATTCATTAATCGTAGGAATGTTTGGCTTCTCTTTAGCATTAGCGATTCCATTTACATTGTTTGCGATGTTCCCTGGTTGGTTAAATTCAATGCCAAAATCTGGTGGATGGTTAAATACAATCAAAGTTTCTTTAGGATTTATTGAATTAGCTTTTGCCTTGAAGTTCTTATCAAACGCAGATTTAGTTTGGCAAATGAATTGGTTACCAAGAGAAATTTTCTTAGCATTTTGGATTGCAATTTTTATCTTCTTAGGATTATATCTTTTAGGTAAATTTAGATTAGAATTAGACTCACCTGTGCAAACAATTGGCGTTCCGAGAATGTTATTTGCATTAGTTTCAGTATCATTTGCGATTTATATGATTCCAGGTTTATGGGGTGGACCATTAAAATTATTAAGTGGTTTAACACCTCCAATGACCTATTCTGAAGCGCCACGAGGTTTCCACGAAGGTGTAGGAGGTGGACAAGCAACAGCTAAATTTGATGATCCAAATATGGTTGCTGGACCTCATGGAATTCCTGCATTCAAAGATTTTGATCAAGCAGCAGCTTACGCAACGAAAGTTGGAAAACCAATGTTGTTAGATTTCACAGGGCATGCGTGTGCAAATTGCCGTAAAGTTGAAGAACGTGTTTGGAGCGATGAGCGTGTGAAGAAAATTTTGGCTGAAGATGTTGTTTTAGTTTCGTTATATGTTGACGAAGCAAAAGAATTACCAGAAGATCAAAAAGTATTTTCGAAAGCGTTAGATCGTAATTTGAAAACAGTTGGTAACAAATGGACTTCTTTCGAGATTGAACATTTCAATGCAAATGCTCAACCTTATTATATTTTGGTTGATAAAGATTTGAATCGTTTTTCTAAACCTTTAGAAGCTGAACTTGATGTAGAAGTTTACCTAAAATGGTTACAAGATGGAATCGCGAAGTATAAAGCGAAATAATTATCTTTTATATAGTAGTAAAAACTCCCGCATTTGCGGGAGTTTTTTGTTTATGAATTATACGTGTTAAACTATTCTTTAATAATCTTTTTCGTGTAATTTGAAGTTTCATTTTTCAATGTAACAATATAGATACCTTTTGGTAATGATTTGAATTTTGAATTGATAGTTTTATTCAATTCATCTATATTTCCAATCGAATTTGTGATGACTTTTCCATTGATGTCAATTACACTTAAATTGTATTGTCCTTTTGAATTGTTAAGTGTAATCTTAATGTTTGAGTCATTTTTGATTGGATTTGGAACAATATTAAAATCCGTAGATTTGATACTTTCGTTAGTAGATAAATTAGTTGGATAAACTAGTATTTTAGCGCCATCGAAACCAACAGCATATACTTTTTTAGCATTGACTGGGAAATCTACAAATGTATTTTTAAACGTAACATCTCCTGTACCTAAAACAGAAACAGAAATTAATTCGTCTTCTTCATTGTAAGTTTCGTAAGCAACAGCATTTGCCCATTTTGCAGTTTCAACAGTTAAAAACGTTCCGTTCGTATTTGTTACAATACTAGCACCTTCACCTGTTTTCCCAGAAAGTTTTAATTTGTCTTTGTAAATATTTACATTAAATGAGTTTAAGTAATGCATTACTGGAGAAACTGGTTTTGGATAATTTTTGGATTTGATATACGATTTTGCTTCATCAATCATTTCTTGCGTGACAATGATAGTAACTTTTCCGTAGTCATCAATTTCTTTAGTAACAGTGTAATCTTCCCCTTGTTAA
>NZ_DJTP01000024.1:0-9703 GCF_002440405.1 Empedobacter sp. UBA6305
ATTTTTTCAGGACGTTACATATTTAAAGAAATTAATTTTTTGATTTTACGTGGTAAACTTTGTTTTGGAAATACCAAGCTGCAATAGATAAAACTAACATTGCGACTGCTGTTGCAGGAACCCAGAATGGAATTGGAATTGGATCTCCGGCTGCGTATGAGTGTAATCCAGATAAGTAATAGTTAACGCCAAAATACGTCATAATTACTGTCCAAACAGCCCACATTGCTGCAACATTGAAGGCAAATTTCCCTCTCAATCCTGGAACTAAACGCATATGTAAAACAACTGCATAAACAATTACAGAAACGAAAGCCCAAGTTTCTTTTGGATCCCAAGACCAGTAACGTCCCCAAGATTCGTTTGCCCACATACCTCCTAAGAATGTACCAACGGTAAGTAAGAAAATACCAATTGTTAATGACATTTCAGAAACGTAAGTCATTTCTTTTAGCGAAATTTCAATCTTTTTATTTGGTTTAATCATCATGATAATTAATGAGAAAACTCCTAAAATAGCACTTAATCCAAAGAAACCATAAGATGAAACGATAATCGCAACGTGTACAATTAACCAATATGATTTTAGTACAGGAACAAGTGGTGTAATTTGTGGATCTAACATAGAACCTCCGTGTGCAAATCCCATCATAATTACAGCAACCATAGCTCCTGTTGTTGGAATAAATGCGTTTCGGTTTTTGTATAATAACAATCCAGCTAAAACACTAATCCATGAAATAAATACAATGGCTTCGTAACCATTAGACCAAGGTGCGTGTCCAGTTAAATACCAACGAACACCAAGTCCTGCGGCTTGTACGATAAAGACAATAAATATTAATCCCAAACAAACATTGATAATTCGATGAAGTGCTTTGCTTTCTGAAAATAACTGAATGAAGGATAAAATCATTAAAACTCCACCAACCATACAATAAGCAATCATCACCCAAAAGAAAACGTTGTATTTGTTGTATAACACTTCTATCTCAACTTTTGTTGGAGAAGGCACAACATTTTTACCCCATTTTTGTTGGTATTTATCGATATAATCTACCGCATTATCTGCAGGCGTCCAATTACCATTTTCTAATCCTTTCGAAACCATGTTAAAATAAACACTAATCATTCCAAGTGCCATTGTATCGATTTCTACAGGATTTTCTTGTGTTTGATAAATCCAAGAAGTCCAACGCTCTGAAGGATCATTCTGAACTGGAATTATTTTTAATTGATATCCTTTTGCAGTTTGATCTAAAATATTGAAACGCTCTGTAACCTTAATTACTTCCTCATCAAATTTAGAACGCTCTGAAGGTTTTCTTGAGAATGCCTCGTTATAGGCTTTATCTAATTTAAAACGAGTCGTTTTTGGATCGATCAAATTCATTAAAGATGTGTAACCATCTTCGTTTGCGCTTGTAATTTTCTTTAAACGATCTCCTCCTTTATCTCCAACTTCAATCATCGGAGCATTTACCCAATAAGCAGGGTCTAATTGCAAAGAAATAAACCATTTATTGGCAGATAATCCGTGGAATTTATCTTTTTTATAAACTTTTCTAAGGATTTCTAAAGCTTGTGTATTAAGAGGTTTTATACGTCCTTCGATATCTTGTGTAAGTAAATGACCAAATTTATCAGCGTGTTCGTCAGGAATTTTTACATTCTTCGCTAATTCATCTCCATCAGCCATTTTTGTAGAAAAACTACCAATGTGCTCTGATGAATGAACGTTCCCTTTTTCCGAATCAGTCTGAATTTTTTGATGTCCATTTTTTCCTCCATCAGTAGTACTTGGATTTTGAGCAAATGCTAATCCAGAAAGTAAAAATAATGGAAGTAAAATATTTACTTTTTTGGTATGTAAACTTTTTAATAGAGAGTTTAATTGCGTAAAACGAGTTCCTTTCCAGAATAATGAAACAAACATTCCTCCAAATAATAAGAAGTATCCTAAATAGGTAATGTTAGTCCCCCACCAGTCTTGGTTAACTTGTAAAATAGTTCCGTCTTCCGTTGGAAAATAACTCGATTGGAAGAAACGGTAACCTTTATAATCCATTACATTGTTCATATAAATGTGATGTTTTGTTTCTTTTCCCTCGTCGATAACTGTAATGTTAGATTCGAAAGAAGAAGGATTTGTAGAACCAGGATAACGATCTAAAATAAAGTCATCTAAACGAATGCTAAATGGAACTTTTACTAATTTAGAACCGTAACCTAACGAAATATTCATTCCGTCAATTTGTACATCAGCAGAATAATTTGTGACACCCTTTCCACCAACAATTGTCACTGTATCGCGTTTATCACCAACAATAACTTCGGCTCTAATTGCACCAGGTAGATTCTTTTCTTCTGCTTTAAATTTAGAACCTTGTCTATATAAAACTTCACCTTTGAAAGCCGGATTTGGAACTACAAATTGCGCTCCGTTGATTGTATATAACGAACGTAGTTTTAATGGAGCAGGAACATTAAATTCAACTTTTCCAGCACCTTCTTGCAATTTTTGCATGTCTGTAATTTGTCCAACTTGTTGTCCAGCCATTTGTACATATTCTCCTTCGAAAGGCGATTTGATAACCAAATTTTCTCCTTCTCCAGTAATTTGTACCGCACCATCTTGCGGTCTATTGTACGAAACTAAAGTTCCATTAACACTTTTTATTTCACCATTTCTGATGAAAACAGAATTACGTCCAGCTTGTCCAACTGTCACGATTTCTAAAACATTAATTCCTTCTTTTTTTCTTACAACCGTATCTAAAGCGTGAGGTACGTAATCAAAAGTTTTTAATTTAATGACTTTATCTTTGAACTGATATTCACCTTCAAAGTGTCTACGGAACAAAGAACTTGTACTATCTTTTCTGTCAAAATACGTCATATTGTATTGATGATTGTCATACGCCAAACGTTGTGTACCATCATCAACCATCATCTTGAAATAAGATTTGTACGATGTAATTTCGTTACTTGTTCCTCCTTCTGGAATAGGCATTTCACCCTCGAAACTGATGTAACGAGTAATTCCTCCTCCAATAAAAATAAACAAAAATGCTAAGTGGAAAACCAATAAAGGCAATTTTTCCTTTGACCATAATCGGTATCGTTTGATATTCATTAAGAACAAAACGATCAACCAAATCATTAATACCTCAAACCACTTTGCCTCGTAAATAACAGCTTTTGCAGTAGCCGTATCGTAGTCATTTTCAATGAAAGTGGCATAACCCATGGCGATTGCGTAGATGAATAGCAAGACCGTCATGGTTCTGGTAGAAAATAGATATTTTTCTAATTTACTCATTACTTATAATTGATTTACAAAAATAGGTGAGTTTATCAGATAAAGCATTAAAACTTAAATGATTTTTATTAGAATCAATGAGTTAATAGAATGTTAAATATGTTGTGCCAAAATTGATTTTAAATGTTTAAAAAACACACTGTTAATCAGAAATGTTTATAACAAAGTATTTTATTCAAAAATAATTTGTTAAGAAAATATTTAGAAATATCAAAAACATATCTTAAAAGGAACAATTTTTGTTAAAGCTCAATAACCAATTATAATGATATGAAAAAATTAACTCAAATTTTATGTGCTGGAGCTTTCATTTTTGCTTTAGCAAGTTGTCATAACAGCAAGGCTGTTGCATACCAAAAAGATAATGGTACAGGCGGTTATACCGAAGAAAAGGTGAACAATGATACCTATATTGTTAGTTTTGATGGAAACGAATACAATAAAAAAGACAAAACGTTTGACTATGCTTTGTTGAGAGCAGCAGAAATTGGTCAGCGTAATAATTTTGATTATTTTGCAATTTTAAGTACGGTGAACGATAAAGTTTTGGAAAAAAGTAACAGCTATACAAAGTTAGATAATAATGATACGTGGCTGAAAGTACAATATTTCAAAAACAGTAAACCGATAAAATTTCAAACGGTTTATGAACCAGCTGTTGTAATAAAAGATTTGCATAAAAAATATAAAATTAAATAAGAATACAAACCACTCATTTGAGTGGTTTTTTATTTTTGAATAATTTAACATTTTCGATGACACAATGTGGCGTTTTAACTTCTCAACTTTGTATTATGTTCGCATTGATAGATTGTAATAATTTTTACGCCAGTTGCCATCGTGTTTTTCAACCGAAGCTTCTTCATCAGCCAATTGTAGTATTGTCTAATAATGATGGTTGTGTAATTTCGCGTTCTGCCGAAGCAAAGTTAGCTGGAATTCCAATGGGTGCGCCTGCGCATCAATTTCAACGTATTTTTGAACAGAAAAAAATCAAAGTTTTTTCGTCAAATTATCAATTATATGCGGATATGAGCAATCGTGTAATGTCGATTTTATCGTTGTATTCGCCTGATCAGGAAATTTATTCGATAGACGAATGTTTCTTAAAATTGAATGGATTTGATCGTTTTGATTTGAAAAATTACGGATTAGAAATCAAATCTAAAATATATCAATTTACAAAATTGCCAGTTTGTGTAGGAATTGCTCCAACAAAATCCTTGGCGAAATTAGCGAATCATATTGCGAAAAAATTTCCAGAAGTTCATCAAGGGGTTTATATTATTCAGACTCAAGAACAAATCCATAAAGCGTTAAAATGGTTAAATATTGAAGATGTTTGGGGAATTGGTCGACGAATGTCGCGACGTTTGAGAATGATCGGTGTCAATAAAGCGTTGGATTTTGTACAATTAAAAGATGATTTTCTTCGGAAAGAATTTTCGATAGTAGGTTTGCGTTTGAAAAAAGATTTGTTAGGTGAAGCGGTGTTAGATTTAGAAGCGATTTCGGCAAAGAAAAGTATTGCAACGACGCGTAGTTTTGAAGAATATACCAACGATTTTGAATATGTAAAAGAGCGTGTTGCTACTTTTGCGGTTTCGTGTGCAGAGAAACTTCGGAAACAGAATTCTTCTTGCAATTTGGTTACAGTTTTTATTCAGACCAATAATTTTGATAGAAATAAACCACAATATTACCGTACAATTTCGGTCCATTTACCTTACGAATCGAATTCAAGTATAACGTTGTCCAAATTTGCAATTAAAGCGTTTGAGCAAATTTATAAAGATGGTTATGAGTACAAAAAGGCTGGAGTAGTGGTGTCTGGAATTGTTTCGTCAGATCAAAAACAATTATCGCTTTTTGAAGAAGAAAATCCAAATCACCCAGATTTGATGAAAGTCATCGATTTGTTGAACAAAAAATTTGGTGCGGCAAAAATAAAATTAGCTTCGCAAGATTTGAATAAAACGTGGAAAATGCGTCAAAATAATTTATCACCTTGTTATACAACCAAGTGGAAAGATTTGTTGGTGGTGTATTAAACGATAGAAAAAATGAATGGAGAGATAAAAATGTTAGACAAAGAACTCAACCTTTTTGTTATAAATACAGATGGTGAGAAAAAATATATTCCGAATTTTGGTCATGTAAATGCTGGATTTCCTTCACCTGCAGAAGATTTTGTGGACGATAGAATAAGTTTGGACGAACGTTATTTAACGCATCCCGAATCTACTTTTTTGATTGTCGTTGGTGGAGATTCGATGTATCCTGTTTATCAAAAAAATGATATTTTGGTGATTCGGACAGATCTTATTCCGTTGCATCACGATGATATTATTGTTTCTGTTAATAATGAAGATTATACGTTGAAACGCTTTGATAAAATAAACAATAAACTGATTGCGATAAATCTAAATTACAAAGATTGTGTTCAAATACACGAAAATGATGAGGTGGTTATTTTAGGAGTTGTTGGTGTTTTGGTACGAGAAATAACGAATAGAATTTAAATCTTTGTTGTAACTTTTTTATAAAACATGCATCTTAATAGTAAAGATATGATGTTATGAGAAAATTTATTTTATTGTGTTTTGCAGTGATGTTGGTGCAATCTTGTATTACAATTTCAACTGTTTCGAATGTGTCAACGAATGCGTCAAGATATTTGAGTATTGATGGAATTTATAAAACAGAAGGAACAACATATTCAGCAACAAAAGTGATTAGACGAAATAATAATCAAATCGTTTTGGACTTTACACAAATGCAAGGAGAAGTTTATTATTTCTTGAAAACAAATCAAGATATAGAACTTGAATTAGATTATGAAGTGAAACAAAAAAATGGTTTAATGGATTTTTCGATTGTAGATTATATAGGAAAAGAATTAACTCAAATAGGTAGTGCTTCGAAAGGAAAAATGAATAAAAAAGAATCTATTCATTTAGAATCTTATAAAAGTTATAGAATCAATTTTAAAGGAGATGATTTTAAAGGAAAAGTATCTGTTCAGTTAAATAATAAATAAATAAGGTCGAGTTTTACTCGACCTTATTTATTTTATTGAAATGCTCCAATTGTAGGAGTTGTTCCTCGAGGTTGTCCGTTATAATCTAACGGATATTGTTGCGCAAAAGATATTTTTCCTTTCCCTTTAGCAGGTGATTCATTTTTCACAGCTAATTTATTTGCGAAATAATTTGTATTCTCAAACATCGGATCTAACGTAATACTTGCCAAGAAATTTGGCGCAGTTGTCACATTTAATACTGAAGTATCCGCATTGTGAATAACATTGGTGTCAAATAAATAATTGAAAGCCGCACCATCTTTTTTATCCAATAAAATAGCATTTGGCGTGCGTTCATTATATATAATACAATTTCCGAACGTTGCTTTTGTCAAAGCCGAAACATTTTTATCATTGTTTTCGTTACTCAAGAAAAGCGAATAAGCTGGACCAGCACTTGTCGCAAAATTGTAATAATTGGCAAAAGTAGAATGATAAAATTCGTACGAACCACCATATTCTATTGCTAAAGTTGCCAAATTACTATTATTCATCACCAAGTTGTAACCTGTAATTGTAGCGTTTGTTGCTAAAATTCCATACGATTGATTATTAACAATTTTAGCATTACTAATATCTAATTTCGAATTATTTACGTGTAAACCAGTATCTGCACCAATAATTTTTGCATAATTGATTTTTGATGTACTATTTGGAGCTAGTTCGATTTTGTTCCATTGATCAGGAATCGAATCGTATTTATTATCATGACGAGCTGAACGAAATTTCACTTCTTCATTCAAAGCTCCATTTACAGTAAGTTTTGCATTGTTTCCAACTGTTAAACTTGCTCCTTTTTTGAAATAAACTTTTGCACCTTTATCAATTGTTAAATCACTTGTAATAGTTAAATTTCCGTCAATTACTTGGGCTTCGTCCA
This sequence comes from Empedobacter sp. UBA6305, assembly GCF_002440405.1. Lineage (NCBI taxonomy): Bacteria > Pseudomonadati > Bacteroidota > Flavobacteriia > Flavobacteriales > Weeksellaceae > Empedobacter > Empedobacter sp. UBA6305. Next base: position 7,285 of record NZ_DJTP01000024.1, read on the forward strand.
TATTCCAATTTGCAGAAGAAATTGTAGCATCTTTTGTATGAATTTTAGCTTTTTCTATCCAAGAAAGTAACTTGATTTTTTTAGAAGAATTGGTTGTTTTAAAGTTAATTTCGTCATCGTAAAGCGGATTAAGAGGCGCTTCTTGAGCATTTACTTCAACAAAAATAAATAAACTATCCTTTTTGCGAATCGGCACATTTTCGAAACTTGTTCCTGCTTTTCCGTCTACATTTATATTGAAAAATGAATTATTTCCACGTGTCAAATATATTTTTGGAATCACGCGATCATCATTCTCAGGATTATAAATTTTAAGCAGATAGGTTTCAGATTTAGAGAAATTATATACGGTATCTACGGAAACGGTATCTTTGCTAAAGCGCAATTCAGAACTAATTGGATCATAGTCAAAATCATCGCGACAAGATTGAAAACCAATCAAAGAAGCAATACCAAGTCCGGCGATTAATGTTTTTACGTTCATAAAATTATGATTCATTATATAAGTTTAAACAGCAAATAATAGGTTTTATTGTAGATGGACAAAGATAAAAAATAGATTTTTATGAATAGATTCACCAAAAATATTTGTACGAATTACTAAAATGTTTATATTTGCACCACGAAAAATGTGTACAAGAAGTGCAGGTTTAATTTTAAGAAGCCCATTACACTCGAAATTAAATTTGCTTAATGTATTGTTTTAAATGTTTTTTCAATAAAATTGATTGTAACATTCTGTAAATAATATTATCTTTGCACTCCAATAAAGTTAACAAAGAAGATTAAAAAAATGAAAAAAGATATCCACCCAACAAATTACCGTTTGGTAGCATTCAAAGATATGTCTAACGAAGATGTGTTCATCACAAAATCTTGTGCTGATACTAAAGATACATTAGTTGTTGACGGAGTAGAGTACCCATTAATCAAAATGGAGATTTCTTCTACATCTCACCCATTTTACACAGGTAAAACTAAATTGGTTGATACTGCAGGACGTATCGACAAATTCAGAAGCAAATACGCTAAAAAAGGATAAGAATAGGCAACTATTTGCAATCTTTAAAATATATCAAAAACCTACAAGAATTTCTTGTAGGTTTTTTTAGTTTAATCAGGTTTTAATTATAAATTTGTAACGTTATATTAACACAAAAAATAGTTAACTCACATGTCTTTATTCGACAATACACAGTTTGCTTTCGAATCGAAATCAGATAAAGATTTAAAGAAAGCGTATTACTTATACAAGTTAATCGGAAGCCCCGCATTGACAAGTTTTGGAACTAAGTTTTTTAATTTACCATTTGCGGTAGATATCCCATTCGTAAAACCTGTAATTCGTGAAACAATCTACAAACAATTTGTAGGAGGAGAAACGGCAGAACAAGGTGTGGTTGTCGCAAATGAATTATTTAAATATCACGTAAGTTCTATTTTAGATTATTCTATCGAAGGATTAACAGAAGAAAAACAATTTGACGAAGTTCGTGACGTTATGTTACACTTGGTTGATTTAGCAAAATCTAATCAATCAATTCCATTTGTAGTATTTAAACCAACTGCATTTGGTCGAATCGAATTATTTGAAAAAGTAGGGAAGAAACAAACGTTAACTGCAGAAGAAGAAAAATCTTGGGCTAATATTCGTCAACGTTTCGAGGCAGTATGTCAAAAAGGATATGATTTGGATGTTAATATCATGGTAGATGCAGAAGAAACTTGGATGCAAGGTTCTGCAGATGATTTGACTGACGAAATGATGGTGAAATATAACACAAAACGTGCATTAGTTTGGAATACGTTGCAAATGTATCGTCATGATCGTTTGGCTTATTTGAAAGAAATGCATGCAAAAGCAGAGCGCGAAGGATATTTCTTAGGATTCAAAATTGTGCGTGGAGCATATATGGAGAAAGAGCGTGCACGTGCGCAAGCCGAAGGTTATCCATCTCCAATTCAACCAAACAAAGAAGCTTCGGATAGAGATTATAATCTAGCGTTAGAATTTATTGCTTCTCATCACGAGCGTTTTGGTTTATTCGCAGGTTCGCACAACGAAGAAAGTTGCGAATTGTTAATCAAATTGATGAACGAAAACGGAATTGAGAAAAATAATCCAAATTTCTGGTTTGGACAATTATTTGGAATGAGTGATAATATTTCATTCAACTTGGCGCATTTAGGATACAATATTGCAAAATATTTACCTTACGGGCCAATCAAAGAAGTAATGCCTTACTTGGTTCGTCGAGCACAAGAAAACACTTCTGTTGCAGGACAAACAGGACGCGAATTGATGCTGATTGAAAAAGAATTAGAGCGTCGTAAAAAATCGAAATAATCGTATTTTATATAAAGCAAAAATCCACTCAATTTGAGTGGATTTTTTGATTAATTAGTCTCTCCTTAAACT
>NZ_DJTP01000044.1:0-32870 GCF_002440405.1 Empedobacter sp. UBA6305
CTAAAAACTCAAATTATTTAATATGCACAACGGGTTAACTATAATAAATTATTTTACACTAAAAGTCCAGAGAGTAAAAATCGTTATGAATTTCAAAATGAATATAAAATATCTAAAAAATTGAAAGATAATTGGTATTTATTGGAACGAATTGAGTAATACAATTTCAAAATTTATTGCTTAAACTGTATCTTTGCATCGATTTTAAAGAAGCAAATGTCCAATTATTTTCAATATTTTAAACATCCAATTACTACGTACGAACTTCCCAAAAAGTTTGATTATCCATTTTATTATGAACCTACTGAAATTGCGAAGCAAGCATGTAGAGAGCTACAAGAATACTTGGAAAATCAAACCGATTTTGAACATAATTTTGGTTTAGAAAATGACCAATCTTCCACTCCAATTGGTAAAATGTTTGGTGTTTTAGTTGTTCGAAATCAAAAGAATGAAGTAGGATATTTAGCGGCAGTTTCAGGTAAATTGGCTAATACTAATCAACACAAATTTTTTGTTCCACCTATTTTTGATATGTTGAATAAAAATGGTTTTTTCTTAGAACAAGAAGAACGTTTGAATGAAATCAATCGTATTTTAGAATCATTAGAAAATGATCAAAACTATCTACAACTTAAAGAAGATTTTATTCAATTTGAAATCAATTCTAAGTTAAAAATTGAAGAAGGAAAACAACTTTTAAAATCAAATAAAAAAGACCGAAAATATCAACGAGAAACAATTTCTCCAACTTTATCTCAAGATGAAATTCAATTTTTTGAAGAAGATTTAGTCAAACAAAGTTTACGTGATAAATATGAATTTAGAATTCTAAATGAAAAACTTGATTCTGAAAAACAGATTTTATTAAGCAAAATAAATGTTTTTAAGAATGAAATCAATTCATTAAAAGAAGAACGAAAAATAAAATCTAATTTACTTCAAAATCAATTGTTTAATCAATATCAATTCTTGAATAAGTTTAAGCAAGAAAAAGGATTATTAGAAATTTTTTCAACAACTGTATTTCAACAACCTCCTGCTGCTGCTGGTGAATGTGCTGCACCCAAATTATTGCAATATGCGTTTCAAAATGATTTAGAACCAATTTGTATGGCTGAGTTTTGGTGGGGAGATTCGCCAAAATCTGAGGTTAGAAAACATGGTCAATTTTATCCAGCTTGTACAGGAAAATGTGAGCCTATTTTAGGACATATGTTGCAAGGAATTGAACTGAATGAAAACTTATTGTTGAAGCAAAATTCAACTGTTGAAGAGTTAGAAATTTTATATCAAGATAATGATTTGGTTGTCATCAATAAACCAGAAGAGTTTCTTTCTGTTCCTGGAATTGAGATTAAAGATTCGGTTTATCTTAGAATTAAACATCAATTTCCATTGGCAACAGGTCCAATTATTGTTCATCGTTTGGATATGTCAACTTCTGGAATTCTTGTTTTGGCGTTAAATAAAGAAAGTCATAAACTTCTTCAACAACAATTCATTAAACGTAAAGTTCAGAAACGCTACATTGCACTTTTAGATGGAAATATTGAGCGCGATAATGGTTTTATAGATTTACCTTTACGTGTGGATTTGGACGATAGACCGAGACAAATGGTTTGTTATGAACATGGAAAAACGGCGCAGACAAAGTATGAAGTCATTGCAAGAAAAGACAATAAAACGCTTGTCTATTTTTATCCAATTACCGGTCGTACACATCAGTTGCGCATGCATGCTTCGCATCGTTTGGGACTAAATGCACCAATTATTGGTGATGATTTATATGGTACGAAAACAAATCGTTTGCATTTACATGCCGAATCCTTAGAATTTACGCATCCGAAGACGAAAGAATTGATGAAATTTCAAGTAGATCCAAATTTTAATCTCTAATTTTGCGAAAGAATACAAAGAATGGAAAATAAAGATTTGACAATACGAGAAGTAATTTATCGCGATATGGATACGTTGATTATGGCAAAATTGAAAAACGGATCTAATATTTCGATAGATGATTTGATCGATATTTCTTCTTATTTAGCTGCAAGTTTGTTCCGTGAACGTTGGAAACAAAAAGGTGAGTTGAGCGAAGAAGAAGTGAATATCGTTTTAGGAAATTTAGGTGATTTTTGCAATGAACATTTTGGTGAATATTTTACGCAACAAGATTTTGATAAAATTGTAAAAATCTCCCAATTATTGTTACAAAAACCTACGTTTGATAACGATTCGAAAGAATTTTTTGATGAAATATTGAAAAAATAAAGAAAAAAATTAAGCATAAAAAAACCACTTTATTTGAAGTGGTTTTTTATTATATCTAAAATTGATTAATCAATTACTTTTCCAATTAAATCGAATTCGTAAGCTTCGATAATCTCTACATTTACAAAATCACCAACTGGTAAATAGGTATCAATTGCAGAAATCAAAACTTCATTATCAACATCTGGCGAATCATATTCTGTACGACCAATAAAATTCTCACCTTCTTTGCGATCAATCATTACTCTAAATTGTTTTCCAATTTTTTCTTGATTCAAATCGTACGAAATCTGAGATTGAATTTCCATAATCTCTTCAACACGTTGTTGTTTTACTTCTTCTGGAACATCATCTTCCAAATTATAAGCATGTGTATTTTCTTCGTGTGAATAAGTAAAACATCCCAGACGATCAAATTTTTGCTCTTGTACCCACGCTTTCATTTCTTGGAAATCTTCTTCGGTTTCACCTGGATAACCACAAATTAACGTTGTACGAATCGCCATATCAGGAACTTTTGTACGCATTGCATCTAACAAAGCATTTGTTTTTTCGTGTGTTGTACCACGACGCATTGATTTTAATAATTTTGTCGAAATATGTTGTAACGGAATATCGATATAATTACAAACTTTAGGTTCTTCGCGAATTACATCCAAAACATCTTCTGGGAAACCAGCTGGAAATGCGTAATGCAAACGAATCCATTCGATTCCTTCAATTTTCACTAACTCTCTTAATAAAGTCGCTAATTCACGTTTTTTATAAATATCTAATCCATAATACGTTAAATCTTGCGCAATCAAAATTAATTCTTTCGTTCCATTTTTTGCCAATTTAGTAGCTTCTGTAACTAAATCTTCGATTGGACGAGAAACATTTCCTCCACGCATCAAAGGAATTGCACAGAAAGAACAAGGACGATCACAACCTTCTGCAATTTTAAGATAAGCATAATGACGAGGAGTTGTTGTTAAACGTTCTCCAACTAATTCGTGCTTATAATCTGCTCCTAAAGCTTTTAACAATAATGGTAACTCGCGCGTACCAAAATATTGATCAACATTTGGAATTTGTTCAATTAAATCTGGTTTGTATCGCTCTGACAAACATCCTGTCACGAAAACTTTTTCTACCAAACCATCTACCTTACGTTGCACATAATCTAAAATTGTATCAACACTTTCTTCCTTTGCATTATCAATGAAACCACAAGTATTAATCACTACAATTTCCCCAGATTGTTCATGTACAACCTCTTTCCCATTGGCTTTCAGCTGTCCCATTAACACCTCAGAATCGTATACATTTTTAGAACATCCTAACGTAATTACATTAATTTTCTTTTTTCCAGTCGATTTTGTACGCATTACTCTAATTTAAGTCTGCAAAATTACGAAATATTTGAGAGAACTAATCGAAAAGATTGAATGGAACTAGTATAAATAGCTAAAATAAAATTTTTTAAACCTAAATGGATTTAAATAGAATAGATTTCTATACAACTAACTATTTAAGAAGATTAATCAATTATTATGATATTCTATTGAAAACTCATTCAGTAAACCTATTTTAACTAATTGATTAACAAAATACAATAGAGTATTTATGATTTAATCTCAACAATAAATGTTAAATTTGAGTTTATTAGTATTTTAAGTTAGATTTCAAAGCAATGCTTTGAAATTAAGAAGGTCAAGATTTCTCTTGACCTTTATTTTTTATATTTAATCGATATGATAATGACTCGGAAAAACTTTTTTAGGATTCTGTTTGAGAATATTCAACCTGAATTGACTTTCTAAAAATCCATAACCATAATTGAAAAATTGAATTAAAGTTGTTTGAATCGACAATAAACCAACTACCGCTGATTTAAAACGAATAGTTGAGAAAATAAAAATCAAAAACATGTAAATTAACCACAAAACAAATGGAATTTGAAGAATAAATCGATGTTTTGGAAGAATAAAACTCAACAATAAAAATAAAAATGCAACTAAAGTTCCGACAAAAAATAAGCTTGGAAACCAAAAAGTTGGTTTGATATAATTTGGATGTCGTTGATTAAGAATTGGGCGTGCAACTCCAAATTGATACACTTGTTTCGCAAATTTCTTTAACGAAGTTCTACGTTTATGTATCACTTTCGAATCTTGAAATAATCGCGTTTCAAAACCATTTTCCCACAAACGCAGCGATAAATCTGGATCTTCTCCAACACGCAAATCAGCAAATCCACCCGTTTTTTCGTACGCTTTTCGTGAAATTCCCATATTAAAACTACGTGGCTGAAATTTACCAATTTGCTTTTTTCCTCCACGTATTCCTCCTGTTGTTAAGAAAGAAGTCATCGAAAAAGTAATTGCTTTTTGCAAATCTGTAAACGAGTCATCTGCATCATCTGGTCCGCCAAAAGCATCAACAAAATTAGTTGTCAATTCTTTTTTAACCGATTCAATATAAGTTGCAGGAATAATCGTATCAGAATCTAAGAAAATGAAATAATTTCCATTCGCTTTCTCCATTCCATAATTTCTCGATTTTCCTGGACCTGAATTTGTTTTGTAATAATAATGAAGATCTAATTGAATTTCAAATTTAGCACAAACAGCATCCAATTTATTTTTAGAACCATCGTCTACAATAATAATTTCGAATGACTTATCCGTTTGTTTCGTTAAACTTGACAATAATTCTGTCAATTCATCTTGACGTTCGTAAACGGCAATAATTATCGAAAGTTGTAAATCTTCTTTTTCCAAAATATATTATTGATTGAATGATTCTTTCAATTCTAAAGTTACTTTCTGAATTTCATCTAAATTCTTAAAATGCTTCAATTTGAAAGTTGATTTTGATTGATTCAATTCATGAACAATTGCCAAAATAGTATCCAATGGACTTTGCTCCTCTCCTTTCGAAGTTTCGTCAAAATTAATTCCAACCAAAGAAACTTCTTCAATCATTCCGAACAACCATTCTTCTAAAAAAGTATTCAAATCTATCGAATCAATTTTATGATTTGCCCATTGATTTTGTTTCGCTTTTTCAGCTAAATCTGTATTCGACCAAAAACAAATAACCTCTAAATTAGAGCCATCTTCATACTCAAATTCCTCTGAATACGAAACAGCAAAACCTTCTTCCGAAGTTAAAAGATATACTTTTTGATCTTGACAAATTTCTTTTATAAATTGACTCACTTCTCTTAATTTTGATTTTTAGCTTTTTTACTTCCTTCGTACATTTCGTATTGTAAAAAGTCGCATTCTAACTTACCATTGAACACTTTTACTTTCTTCGAAGGACGTAAACCGACATATTTTTTGGCTTGTAAATCTGATGTGATAAACCACGCCAATGTATTTGGATAACTCGATTTTAACGTGTCACCAATTTGTTTGTAAAATTCTTGGTTATTATTTTCGATACGCTCATCATAAGGCGGATTGAACACCAATAAAACTGGGAACAATTCCTTTTTAGATGTAAAGAAATCTTGATTTCTAACTTCAATAAAATCCTCTAAATCAGCAGATTTTATATTCATCTGCGCAATTTTTACCATCATTGGAGAAATTTCGTAACCAACAATTTTATATTCAGATTCTTTGATTCGATTTAAGCGCGTATTACGAATTTGTGTAAACAATGTTTCATCATAATCTGGCCAATTCTGAAAAGCAAAATGCTTACGATGAATTTGTGGCGGAATATTATTCGCAATCATCGCCGCTTCAATCAACATTGTTCCCGAACCACACATTGGATCAAGGTAATTTCCTTTTCCATCATAACCCGCTTGCAACAACAAACCTGCTGCTAAAACCTCGTTAATTGGAGCTGGACCAGTTTCTTCACGATAACCACGTTTGTGCAACGATTCTCCAGAAGAATCTAACGACAACGTAATTTTATCGTGCGAAATATGTAAGTTAAAACGTACATCTGGAAAATCTTTATCAATGCTTGGACGACGACCATTTTTTTCTTTGAATCGATCTACAATAGCATCTTTCACTTTTAAAGCAGCATAATGCGAATGCGTAAAATAATCTGAATGAACAGTTGGATCAATCATAAAAGTTTGATCGACATTTAGATAATTTTCCCAATGGAATTTTTTGAATTTCTCATACAATTGATGATCATTTTTCGCAGAAAACGAAAGAATTGGCTTCTGTATACGAAGTGCAGTACGCAAGCTGTAATTTGCTTTGTACATGAAACCTAAATCGCCATTAAATTCAACCATTCGGTTTTGGATTTTAACATCTGCCGCACCCAACGCTTTTAATTCTTGCGCTAATATTTCTTCGAAACCAAAAAAGGTTTTCGCAATCATTCTGAAATTTTCCAAGGAAATAAAATTTTTACAAAAGTACGGGAAATAAAGGAAATTGAGAAAGGAATAATTGTTTTTCGATATTCTAAACTAATTTATATCTTAACAAAAAATATTTCATGGATCAAGAAACTAAATATGAAAAAATATTGGTTCGATATTATAGTAAGGTTTTAGAAGAAGAAATAGTTGAAACACTTTGGACAGAAACCATAGACAAAGAAAAAGGATTATATAAAATTGAAAATATTCCGTTCTATGGTCCATGTTTTTCAAGTGACGATATAGTATTTGCTGAATATGATAACGATGAAGAATGTTTGACTTTTAGAAAAGTAATTGAATTTTCTGGAAATTCGACAGTTCAAGTTATAATAATGAATGATGAAATTAATAGAGATGATATTAGAAATATTTTCAAGAATTTGAATTGTGAAAGTGAAGCGCTGAATGAAAAATACTTTGTTCTAGAAATTCCTTTAAAAATAAATTATAAATCTGTTTTTGATAAATTAATCGAATTACAAGAAAATGAATTTATTGCTTTTGCAGAACCTGTTTTATCAGAAAAACATCGTGATGAAACCAGATAATAATCTTAATAATATTTCTTAATTTCTATATTTTCCTTCATCGACATTCTTCGTACCTTTCGGCTATTAAAGTTTAATTTTTTAGAATTCGATATAAAATGGAAAAAATCACAGATCGTCTTTCAGCTTTGAGAGAGGTTATGAAACAAAATGGAGTTAGCGCAACAATTATTCCTGGAACAGATCCGCACGGAAGCGAATATTTACCAAATCGTTGGAAAGAGCGTACATGGATTTCAGGTTTCAATGGATCGGCTGGAACTGCAGTTGTAACATTAGAAAAAGCGGCTGTTTGGACGGATTCGAGATATTTTATTCAGGCAGAAGATCAATTAAAAGACACGACTTTTGAGTTGATGAAAATGAGAATGCCAGAAACTCCTTCTATCAACGAATGGATTATTTCTCAATTAAAAGAAGGAGAAGTTGTTGGTCTTAATCCGCAAATGTTTGCGCACAATGCTTTTGCAGAAAATTATAACGAGTTTTCATTCAATCAACTTTCAGTTAAAAATATTGATTTAATTGATTTAGCTTGGCAAGATCGTCCTGCTTTACCAGAGAATCCATTCTATATTTATGATGTAAAATTTGCTGGAAAATCTGCTTCAGAAAAAATTTCGGAAGTGCGCAATGAGATGAAAAAAGCAAATACCAATGTATATATCATGAATTCGTTGGATGAAATTGCGTGGTTATTTAATATTCGTGGAAATGATGTTAACTATAATCCATTGACAATTTCATATGCCGCTGTGGATACAGAAAATGCGTATTTATTTATAGATGAAGCAAAAGTAACTCCAGAAACAAAAACTGCTTTAGCAAATGAAGGAATTACAATTCAACCTTATTTAGCGGTTTACGATTATTTAAAGAAACAAAACGAAAAATCGCATGTATTGGTAGATGGAAATCGAGTTAATCAATCGTTATACGAAGCAATTTCTACTTCTTCAACTATTAATTTAATTGCTTCTCCAGTAACAAATCTAAAATCTGTTAAAAACGAAATCGAACAAGAAGGCTTCAGAAATGCAATGGTAAAAGATGGTGTTGCATTGACGAAATTTTTCATGTGGTTAGAAGAAAATATCGAAAATAACATTAATGAAGTTACAGTTGATGAGCAATTGAAATTTTTCCGTTTACAACAGGAAAATTGTAAAGGTGTAAGTTTCGGAACAATCTGTGGATACGCTGATCACGGTGCAATGAACCACTACTCTGCTTCACCTGAAACTGCTTATACATTAGGACGAAAAGAAATGTTGCTAATTGATTCTGGAGCTCAGTTTTTGGAAGGAACAACAGACATTACGCGTACATTGATGTTAGGAGAACCAACGACACAACAAAAAACAGATTATACCTTAGTTCTTAAAGGAAATATTGGTTTATCGCAAGCTATTTTTCCTATTAATTCTCGTGGTTCTTTGTTAGATGTTTTGTCGCGTAAAGCGCTTTGGGAAAACGGTTTCAATTACGGACACGGAACTGGACACGGTGTTGGTCATTTCTTATGTGTGCACGAAGGGCCGCAAAGTATTCGTTTAGAAGAAAATTTAACGCCACTTAAAGCTGGAATGGTACTTTCTAACGAGCCAGGTTTGTATCGCGATGGTGAATACGGAATTAGAATAGAGAATTTAATGATTGTTCAACCAGCGATGTCAACTCAATTTGGTGATTTCTTGAAGTTTGAGATTATTACAGTTTTCCCAATTGAGAAAAATTTGATTGATGTTAATTTAATGACAAACGAAGAAATTGCATGGTTGAATAATTATCATCAATTTGTTTTCGAGAAAATTTCTCCATTCTTAGATGAGAAAGAAACAACTTGGTTAAAAGAAAAATGTGAGGCTATTTCTAAGTAAATTTAATTTCAACAAAAATTCATTCTGATCTCATTTCAGAATCAAACATAAAAAAATCCTATTCACTTTCGAATAGGATTTTTTATTTCACAAAAAATTTGTATTATTGCAACATATTTGCATTAATAAATGAAAAGACGAAATACACCAACCAAACAAGCGGTTATTGATTTGTTCAATTCGTGTACGACTGCATTAAATCAGGAACAAATTGAAACGCAATTGCAAGGAAGAATGGACAGAGCAACGATTTATCGTATTCTGAATAATTTCTGCGAAGACGGAATGATGCATAAAGTTGTGGGAGATGACGGCGTAAATTATTTTGCAATGTGCAAGACATGTTGTGAGCATGCAGAGCATCATCACGATCATTTTCATTTTCGTTGCACGACTTGCAATCAACTTATTTGCTTAAAAGAAGAAATAAAAATTAGTTTACCCGAAGGATTTTCGATGCAAGATTGCAATTGCGTCATCACAGGGACTTGCCCAAATTGCCAAAAATAACAACAATGGATTTACAATGGTTTGTAAAATGGTTTAACTCGCCATATTATCATATTTTATACAAGAACAGGAGTCTTACAGAAGCGGAAGATTTTATTCAAAAAATCACGAATTATTTACAACTTCCACAGCACGCAAAAGTATTAGATTTAGCATGTGGAAAGGGGCGACACGCTATTACATTAAATAAATTAGGTTTTGATGTTTTGGGAATCGATTTATCTGAAGAAAGTATCAAGTACGCTAAACAATTTGAAAATGAATATTTAAAATTTGAAAAACATGATATGCGCGAAGTCTATCATCCAAACGAATTTGATGCAGTTTTCAATCTTTTTACAAGTTTTGGTTATTTTGAAAATTATGAAGATAATTTTAAAGTTTTTGAAGCTGTAAAACAACAAATAAAATCGCACGGAATTTTTGTTTTGGATTATCTGAATGCAGAAAAAGTAGTTTCGACAATGATTCCTTATGAGGAAAAACTGATTGATGGAGTTTTATTCAAAATCACAAAATCTGTCGAAAACGGTTTTATCAGAAAAGAAATTGATTTCACAGATAAAGGCGAAACATTCCATTTTGAGGAGTTTGTTCGTTTAATTTATTTCAACGATTTCAAAAAAATATACGAAACAGAAGGTTTTATTTTAGATAAAGTATTTGGAAATTATAATCTTGATGCTTTTGATGAACAAACTTCTGACCGATTAATTTTAGTTTTAAACAAATGAAAGAAAGTTTAATCTTAATTTCAAGTGTGTTAATTGGAGTTTTATTTTCTCGAATATTACTCAAAAATAAACACAACTCAAAACTGCTACTAACCTTTAGTGGTGCGTATTTTTTGGCGATGACCGTTTTAGAAATTTTGCCACAAGTCTATGGACATCCATCCGAAAATCATAGCCATCATTCTATTGGATTGTTTGTTCTATTAGGTGTTGTTGTGCAATATATTTTAGAAACAATCAGTAAAGGCGTTGAGCACGGACATATTCATTTACACAAAAAAGAACAATTTCCTTTCGGAATTTTTGGCGGATTATTTTTACACTCGATTATCGAAGGAATTCCTGTTGCAAATGCAGAATCTCACAATTTTATGTGGGCAATTTTTGTTCATAATATTCCAGTTTCAATGATTTTGTTTAGCGCATTATGTCAACATACAGAATCTAACGCAAAGCGTTTTTTGTTTATGACCTTGTTTGCTTTAGCTGCTCCAATGGGGTATTTCTTAGGAAAACATACCATTATTTCTAATTATTCTTTGGAAATGAGTGCAATTGTTTCGGGAATATTTTTACACATTTCTACAGTAATCTTATTTGAAAGTAATGAAGGACATAAATTTAATTTGAAGAAGTTTGGTTCTATTTTAGTCGGTTTTATTCTCGCTTATTTAACCGTTTCAATGCATGTACATTCTCATTAATATATAAAAGCAACTTATTAAAAGTTGCTTTTTTTATTTTTAATAATCACTATATTTATTTAAATAAAGTTTAAAATGAATAAATTAAGCCAATATATTCTACTATTAATAATTATCACAAGTTGTCACAATTCCTTTGATGGTAAAGCTAATAATGCTTTACAAGGAAATTGGATAAAAGAATATTATCCTGAAGAAACTATGATAGATGAAGATTTACCTCCTCCTGATTTTTTTTTCAAACCTAATGTTTTATACACTTTTCAAAATGATACATTGTTTGACGCTAATCAATTTCACAATTATAATAAAAAAACAAAAAAAAATAATTATTTAGGTTATAAGACAAAATTCATTATTAAAGATTCCATTATTTATTGGTACAATACACTAACAAAACAAGATATCGAGTATGGTGAAATAAAGAAATTTACAAATGATACTATTTACTTCGAAAACTTTATGCTTGTTAAAGAAAAAGCACAACAAGTTTATCAAAACAAATTTGATGCAATAATCGTTACAAGTAGTGGTTGTTATGGAACTTGTCCTATTTATAATTATCGAATAGAGGCTGATGGGACTTTTATATATGATGGTGAAAAATTTACAAATATAGAAGGTCTTTACAAAGGCAAAATTAATAAGGAATATTTTAATTACTTTAAAAAAATATTAAATCAGATTGATATTAAGAATTTACCAAATAAATATGAAAGGCTTGCAACAGATGGTAATTACGAAGAATTAGTCTTTGTAAAAGACGAAAAAGTAATCAAGAAAATTTCATTCTATTTAAATGATGGACCACCGAAAGTTAAACAATTATTAGATATTTTACGATTGATGGATTATTATTTGGAAGATAAAAAACCGTATCAATCTCAAAATTATTTTTCAATTCAAAACCCTCTTTATTTTTATAAAACAGAAAATGGAGAAGATTTTAGTAATTATCAGATGTTCTATTTATGGACAGAATTGATGAAACATCAAACAAATCCATTTAAATTTACATCTAAAACTATAAAAATAAACAATTTTAGACCTAATTATTATTGGAATTCTGAGCACAAATATTTTAACCCAAAAAGTTTAGAATCATTGGAAACGGATCATCAACGCTTTCAAATAAAGTTTAAAAATGAACCAATACAATATTATGATTTGGGTTATAATTTTTTAGAGAATAATAACTATTATACAAATTAAAAAAAAGTTCAAAATTTGAACTTTTTTTTAATTATAACATTTTTCGATGATCTAAAACAAGAATTTCTCCATTCGAAACAAATTTCCATTTTTGATCTTTTTTACATTCATTTTTTGGTGTCGAAGATTTAATATTAAATTCGACTTCTTTGTTTTTCATCAAAATTGAAGTATGATAATCGCATTCACCAATTTTTACATTTGTCGATACATTATCATTTGCCAATAAATCCGTTTCTGGAATAGATTTTATTGCTTCATTAATAATATTCAAATCTAATTCATTGTAAATCAAATCAAAATTATCTGTAACTAAATTTGTCGATAATCGAAATGAATTTGCCTCAACATCAGTACGAATCGCTGTATTTTTAGTATTCAAATCTAATTCTTCGATACGTTTTGGACAATCCAAATAATCTGGAATTTTCTGAGCTTGCTTACTTTGTAAATCTTTCTGAAAAGCTGTAAGTTCAGAAAATAATTGTTTTTTTTCGGGTGAAGCTTCTTTAATTTCTGTTGTTTCTGTTAATTCTTGTTGAGTGAGCTTTTTAATTTCAGGTTTATTTTCTGAACAATTAAATAAAAGAAATAAAGTAAAAAATGAGTAAAAATAATGTTTCATAAGCAAGAATATTTGGTTCTACTAATTTATGAAACATTATTCTCAATTTCAATTATTTAACGTTCTGAATTATAAATTTAATATAAATGATAAATTGAGAAATATTAATTAAGATTATTTATATTTTTCTAAATCTAACCCAAGAATATCTCCAACTTTAGAAAATTCTTCATTTACCTTTGCATTCAAAACAAGTTGTTCATTTGTAATTGGATGATTAAACACTAGTTCATGCGCGTGAAGCATCATTCCTTTCAATCCAAAATTCTCTAACCACAATTTATTTTGCTTGTTACATCCATGCGGACGACTTCCCAAAATTGGATGAAAAATATGACGAAAATGCTTACGCAACTGATGCATACGACCAGTTTCGGGAATTGCTTCTACCAAACAATAACGTGAAGTCGGATGATTGTTATATTCTAAATCAATTTCTGCCGTTTGTAAACGATGAAAATAGGTAATTGCATTTTGCTTTACACCATCATCATTCGTCAAATCATAGTCTATCGTCATTTCTTCTGGCGACCAACCACGCAAAATAGCCAAGTATTTTTTCTCAACTTCGCGTGTTGCAAAACGATCATTCATAATTTTTAAACTTTCTTTATCTAAAGCAAAAAGCAAAACTCCTGACGTTTTACGATCCAAACGATGAATGGGATAAACATGTTGTCCACCAATTTGATTGCGTAATTCCTGAACCGCAAAAACAGACGCATCACGCGCATAAAAAGATTTATGAACCAACAATCCACTTGGTTTGTTAATGGCAATAATATATTCGTCTTGATAAAGAATTTCTAACATTTGGCAAAAATAGAAAGTTATTTTCGGTTAGAAAATAGAACAGTATTATATTTATTGCTTAATAAAATTGAATGAAAAAAGGATTGATTATTGGAAAAGGTTGGTTGGGATCAAGATTAGAAAAGTATTTAGAAAAGCAATTTTTGATTGAAACTACGAAACGAATTTCGGATGCAGAAAATTGTTTTTCAATCGATTTTGATCATTACAAATCTGAAAAAATTAAACACAATTATGATTTTGTTATTGTGACAATTCCATTTGGAAGAAGAAATAATTTAGACGATTTACAGAAAAGATTTCAGCATTTAATTGACTTTTTAGGAGATTATAATAATCAACTTATTCTGCTTAGTTCAACAGCAATTTATTCTGAAAATAATGAAATTATTTTTGAAAATCCAATTGAAACTATTCATTTAAATAATCCTTATTATTCAATTGAAAATCAATTAAAAGAAAAATATAATCAATTAATCATTTTACGTTTAGGCGGACTAATGGGAAACGATAGATTTCTTTCTAAATATTTAACTTTAGAACATTCTAATCTATCTCAAATGGTCAATCATATACATTATCTAGATGTTTGTCAAGTGATCGAAAAAATAATTCATATAAATAAAAATTCATCAATTTATAATATCGTTTCACCAGAACATCCTACTAAAGAAGAAGTGTTAGAATATCAATTAAATAAGAAAATTATTTCCTCTATAAGTCGTGAAGGAAAAATAATTTCAAGTCAAAAAATACAAGATGAATTTAATTATGAATTTCTTTACCCAAACCCAGTTTACTTTAAGGAAAATTAATTTCTTCTCTTTCGTTCTTTCGATTTAAATACAAAATAAAATGTTATCACTGATATAACAGTAATTAATATTGTGTCCCAATTTTCTTTGAATAAAGTCGTGATATTTTCCATTCTTGATGTTTATAAAGTTTAAAATTATAAAAAAAGCTGCTCTTACGAACAGCTTTTTAGAATTTATCTTAAATCTATTGATTAAGCGTGAATTGGACGATTGTCTGTAGCAGCTAAAGCAGCTTCTTTAATCGCTTCTGAGAATGTTGGGTGAGCATGAGACATTCTTGTTAAATCTTCTGCAGATGCACGGAATTCCATTGCTACAACTCCTTCCGCAATTAAATCAGCAGCACGAGCACCAATAATATGCATTCCTAAGATTTCGTCTGTGTTTTTATCAGCTAAAATTTTGGCAAAACCGTCTGTATCCATAGATGCACGAGCACGTCCTAAAGCTTTGAAAGGGAAAGAACCAACTTTGTACTCTACTCCTTCTTCTTTTAATTGCTCTTCTGTTTTACCAACTCCTGCAACTTCTGGCCAAGTATAAACAACACCAGGAATTAAGTTATAGTTGATATGAGGTTTTTGACCTGCTAATTGCTCAGCAACTAAAACACCTTCTTCTTCTGCTTTATGTGCTAACATTGCACCAGCAACAACATCACCAATCGCGTAAATGTTAGAAACATTCGTTTGTAAGTGATCGTTTGTTTTGATACGACCTCTTTCGTCAACCTCTACTCCTACGTTTTCTAAACCTAAAGATCCTGTGAAAGCACGACGACCAACTGCTACTAAAGCGTAATCTCCGTTAATTTCAATTTCTTCTCCTTTTTTAGAAGTTGCTTTTAATGTAACATCATTTCCGTTATTTACAACAGAAGTTACACCTGTAGAAGTGTGGAATTTCATTCCTTGTTTTTTCAATACTTTTGTCAATTCTTTAGACAAAGCACCGTCCATTCCTGGAATAACGCGGTCTGCATATTCTACAATTGTTACTTGAGAACCTAAACGTAAGTAAACTGATCCTAACTCTAATCCGATAACACCACCACCGATAACGATTAAGTGTTTTGGAACTTCTGTTAAAGCCAAAGCTTCTGTAGAAGTAATGATACGAGTTTTATCTGTTGGCGCAAATGGTAATTCAGATGAAACTGATCCTGTTGCGATAATTGTATTTTTAGCTTCAATTTCTTGAGTAGAACCGTCTTTAGCAGTTACAACAATATGAGTTGCGTCTTTAAAAGCACCTGTTCCTTCTAAAACATCAATATTATTTTTACTCATCAAGTATTTGATACCAGCTACGTTAGTATCTACAACACCTGCTTTTCGAGCAATCATTTGAGTGAAGTTTACTTTTGGAGCATCGATTTCGATTCCGTGCTCTTTAAAGTGATTTACAGCATCGTAATAGTGGTGAGAAGAATCTAATAAAGCTTTTGATGGAATACATCCTACATTAAGACATGTACCTCCTAAACTTTCTTTCTCGATAATTGCTGTTTTAAATCCTAATTGCGCTGCGCGAATAGCTGCAACATATCCTCCAGGTCCAGCACCAATTACGGCTACATCATAAGAACTCATATAGTTTTATTTTGATTTATTATTATAATTAATTTAAACTCTACAAATATAACCAATATCGAATAGATTTTCGTTATAAAATTGTAATGAATTTTGTTAGGAAATTGGGAAAAATAAGCTATTCTTTAATATCTGATTTGATAAAGTTTAAAATTTCATCTTCTGTGCACAATTCATAATCTGGCTCAATTCCATATGGATAAATGTTCTTTTTAGCATCCATCATATATCCAGCTGTTAAATTAAGCATATCGCCATTAGACAATTTTGTATTCGTATTCATAGTAGCTGCTCCCATCGTTTTCTTACCTAGAACTTTCACATTCGAAAGTGATTTTAACGTAATTAATGTAGCTTCGCCCGCACTACTTGTCCTATGATTAATCAAAACATAAATTTTCCTTGGATGAATTGTATTTATTATCGGATAATTAATATATCCTTTTGATAAATTATTAACTCCATTAAAAAAATATCCATCTTTTTTTGACCAAGGAATATCATCATTATTAATTTTAGAATATCCTAATACATTATCTTCAAAAAATGGTAATAAAGATGTTATCATTACCCAATTAGAACCTCCCGTATTATCTCTCAAATCGATAATCCAATAATTAGAATTTGCTTGTTCAGAAATAATTTTCAGATTATTGAAAATATAGTCTTTATCACTTATTGTTTTATTGTACCCATGACGCTTAATCCTAATATACGCAACGTCAGGAATTTTAGTTAACTTATTATTATCTTCTACTTTTAACAAACAAGCGCTATCAACTTTTGCTTTCGGAAAACGACCTGTTAATAACACTTTATCTTTCAACTTTTGCTTTCGGAAAACGACCTGTTAATAACACTTTATCTTTCGTAAGATAATGTGTATGATTATTTCCTAATAAAGTAATTGCCTCTACAATCGCCGAATCTTTCGATATTTTAGTTTTCTCGATTACTTTTTTCTCCAAATTCTCCCAATCAATTTTATCTCTATCGATAAAGCCTTTTTTCATGACAGAAAATAATTCTTCATAATCAGATGGAATCTCTGAAACTGATGATTCACTAACGATCTTTTCTTTACAACCAAATGTAAAAAGGATCAAAAAAATAAAAGAAAATTTATTTATCCTCATTGTTCTCTAAATTCATATTATGAAATTTAAAGATAAATGATTTTTAAATACTATAAACTTTTTCCTCTAAAATACCGGATTCAATTTCAATTGGTTGTTCGCTCTGTCTAAAAATTCGGGCCGATAATTTTCCTTTCAATTCCACTACTCCATTTTCTACACGAAGCCAACTTCCTTCTCTCAATCCAACGACAACTTGATGATTAAACTTGTGAAATTCATTGATACGAGTTTCTCTTGTTTCACCTTTATGTGTAGAATTTGGATCAGGATCCAAATAATGCGGATTAATATTAAAAGGTAAAAATTGTAACGCATCAAAACTTGGCGGATAAACAATCGGCATATCATTTGTTGTACCAATTGTTAAACCTGTCAAATTACTTCCAGCACTTGTACCAATATATGGTGTTCCGTTATGTACAGCACTTCTCAACTCTTCTACCAAACCAATTTCATACAACGTTTTTAGCAATAAAAATGTATTTCCTCCTCCAATAAAAATCGCTTTCGCATGCAAAATTGCTTCTTTTTTATTCTCGAAAGTATGCAAACCTTTTACAGAAACCCCAACCGTTTGCAAAGCATCTTTTACATTTTGCGTATATTCATCGTACGAAATTCCCGAAGGTCGCGCATAAGGAACAAAAATAATTTCATCAGATTGAATAAATTCTTTGATTTCATCTTTTATATATTCTAAAAAACTATAGCCGTGAATAGTACTCGTACTTATCACTAATAGTCTATCATTTGGGTTTATCATGTTATTGAATTTTAACTCAAAAGTAAGTTTAAAATAAGAAAGTAGGTAAAAAATTGACAAAAAATTATACCGAATTAGATTACTTTTGTGCAATTCTAAAAAAATAGAATTTCAAGATTTTTAAATCTGCATGAAAAAAATAGTACGCTTCATAATACCTTTATTCATAGTTGTCATTATGATAATAATTGGAATAGAACAAACACTTCGAAAAATTCCCAACGATTACAAATACAAAGCAGATTATTTAAAAGAAAATGGAAAACAAATAGAAACTTTGATTCTTGGAAGTTCACATACTTTTACAGGGCTCAATCCAAAATTATTTACCAATAAAACTTTTAATGCTGCACATTCTGCTCAATCACTAGATTTAGATTATAAAATTTTTGAACAAAATCGAAAATATTTACCCAATTTAAAAACCATTATTATTCCCATTTCGTATTTTTCGTTTACAAAACAATTGAATAATTTTAATCAAAAGAAATTAAAATATTATTCAATTTATTGGAAAATTGATATAAATAATAACGACTTTAATCTTAATTACGAAATTTTTTCAGAACCTATTGATGTTAATTATAATCGAATAAAAGATTATTGGATTCAGGATAAAAATAATTTAACAATAGGTATTAATGGTTATATAAAAAAGCGATACGAACCAAGTTGGAATGATAGTATTTACGCTAAAAAAACGTTTGAAAGACATCGTGCAAATTTAAATTCAAATCAAGTACAACGTATTATAAAAACACATTTTTATGATTTAGAACAAATTATAAAACAAGCAAAATCAAATGATATAAAAATTGTTCTATTGGCTACTCCTACAACCAATTTATATAAAAATTATGTCATAAATACACCTCAATATTTCAACTTAAAAAATAATATTAATCGCTTATCGAAATACGATAATGTCGTTTTCATCGATTATTTTATTAATAATAAAGATTTCAATAAAAAAGATTTCAAAAATTCAGATCATCTAAATGCAAAAGGTGCTGATAAGTTAACGTTGAAAATAGATTCTATTATGAATAAATAAAATAAGTTCTATAAATTTTCTCTTTTTTTCTTCACTTATTTCAACATTAAAATCATCTTCGTATCTTCACCTCTCAAACAACAAATAATGAAATTCGTTACTTTCTTAGACAATCGACAAGAAAAAGTAGGTCTTGTTTTGCAAGACTCTATCTATGATTTGACACAGATTAATCACAACTTACCCTCTACCCTAATTGATATTTTAGCTGATGATGATTTTTCACTTATAATTTGTCAACAGATTACAAACGAAATCAATCGTGGTGAACATAAGAAAGCTCTAGTAAAAGAGCCTCAAATCTTGGCTCCAATACCTCATCCTTCAAGTTTTAGAGATGCGTATGCGTTTCGTCAACATGTAGAAACTTCTCGGTTGAATAGAGGTTTGGATATGATTCCAGAATTTGATCAATTTCCTGTGTTCTATTTCTCTAATCATCAAGCTATTCAAGGTCCAGGAAAAATAATTGCCATGGAAAAACATTTCAATCGAATGGATTTTGAACTTGAAGTCGCTATTGTCATCAAAAAAGAAGGTATCAATATAAAAGCAGAACATGCAGATGAATATATTGGTGGTTTTATGATTTTGAATGATTTAAGTGCACGTGCGTTACAAATGGAAGAAATGAAACTGAATCTTGGTCCTGCAAAAGGAAAAGATTTCGCTTCGATGTTTGGTCCATATTTAGTAACACCAAACGAAATCGAAAAATACAAAGTTGAGCCTAAAGAAGGACATATCGGAAATTGTTATGATTTAGAAATGTCTTGTTCAGTCAATAATATTGAAGTTTCTCATGGAAATTTCAAAGATATGCATTGGACTTTCGCCGAGATTATCGAACGTATTTCGTATGGTGTCAAACTTTATCCTGGTGATATTATAGGGTCTGGAACGGTTGGTACAGGTTGTTTTCTTGAATTGAATGGAACTGGAAAACGTCAGAATCCAGCTTATAAAGAACAATGGTTACAACCAAATGATACTATCGAAATGTCTGTTACAGGATTAGGAAAATTAGTAAATTCTGTTCATCTTTATACCCAATAAACTCAACTTATGCAACATACAAAATCTTTTGAGCCAAATACAAGTCAATTTAATGACATTTTCAAACACGCTATTTCTCCACGTCCTATTTGCTTTGCAAGTACGATAGATAAAGACGGAAATGTAAATTTGAGCCCATTTTCATTCTTCAATATGATGGGACAAAATCCGCCTATTTGTGTATTTTCTCCACTTCGAAAAATGAGAGATGGATCGACAAAGCATACATTAGAAAATGTTTGGGAACACCCTGAATGTGTAATTAATATTGTCAATTATAACATGGTTCAGCAACAATCGTTGGCAAGTGTGGAATATCCAAAAGGTGTAAATGAATTTGTGAAAGCTGGTTTTACAGAATTACCTTCAGAGTTGGTTAAACCTCCTCGTGTAGCAGAATCTCCTGTTCAGTTTGAATGTAAAGTGCGTGAAGTAATTTCTGTTACAGATCAACCAGGTGCAGCTAATTTGGTGATTGCTGAAATTGTGCGCATGCATGTACAAGAGGATTTACTGGATGAAAATGATAAAGTTTCGCCTTATGATTTGGATTTAGTTGCTCGTATGGGAGGTGATTATTATTGCCGAGTTATTCCAGAATCGATCTTCGAAGTCGAAAAACCTACGCGTACAATTGGTTTGGGAATAGATCAACTTCCTGACGAAGTGAAAAATTCTAATTATTTAACAGGTAATAATTTAGGTCAATTAGGAAATGTAGAAAAATTACCTACAGATGAAATGATTCTTAATTTCAAGGAGCAATTGACAGAACGATTAGATATTCAAAAGTTTAAATCAGCAGAGGTTCGTCATCAAGTTGCTGCAAAACTTTTGGAACAAGGAGATGTAAATGGTGCGTGGTATTGGTTATTAATGAAAATTTAAACCATGAACAAAACTGCATTGGTTTTAGGAAGCTCAGGTTTGATTGGTTCTCTTCTCTTAGAAAAGTTATTCAATCATCCTGATTATTCTACTATTATCACAATTGTTCGAAAACCTCAACAAATTAATCATCCAAAATTGATTGAAATAGTTACTGATTTTAATTCGGATATTAATTTAGATGATATTGAAACGATTAATTCTATTTTTTCGTGCTTGGGAACAACACGAAAAAAGACGCCTGATTTAGATGCTTATCATAAAATAGAAGTCGATATTCCAAATCAATTTGCAAAACTTGGGATTCAAAAAGGGTTAACAAAGTTTCATTATATTTCGGCAATTGGTGCAAATGCGAACTCGTCCAACTTTTATTTAAAAATGAAAGGCGAAGCCGAAGAAACTTTGCAAAAGAATAATATCAAACAATTGTTCTTATATCGTCCATCTTTGTTGATAGGAAATCGAGCGGAATATCGTTTGGCTGAGAATATCAGTGCAAAAATTTTCCCTTTGATTAATTTCTTTTTACGAGGAAACTTATCTAAATATAAATCAATTGAAGCCGAAAAAGTTGCACAATCACTTCTTGAAAATGATTTACAATTAAACTCTGAAAAAGTTTCAGTTTTATATTACAACGAAATAATTAATTCAATAAATACAACACAATGATCATATTAGCCGTACTCTTACCTTGGTTATCATTCATTTTAAGAGGAAAAATAATACAAGGCGTTATTTGCTTAATCTTACAAATCACCTTAATTGGATGGCTGCCAGCTGCAATTTGGGCTGTTGCATCACTTTTGGACGGACGAAACAAAGCAAGAATCAAACAATTGAATAGATGATAAATCAATATAAAATAGCAAAAGATTCTATCAATTTGTACGTCACTTTAGAAATTAATCCTTCTAAAAGGAGAAAATTCTTTTTGTTCTTTTGCATTTTATTGATGATTTCAATTCCGATTAGTTTAATCACAATAATTGATTCGGAGCCGCAAAATTTCTTTGTTCCAATTTCTATAATCAGCTTCCTTATTTTCTATTTTATTATTCGATATTTTCTGTGGAATATTTATGGAAAAGAGAATATTATTATCAATAATAAGACAATTAGTTATAATCGAGATTTTGGTTTATATCAAACAAAATATTCTTCTATTAAGTATTCAAAATTAGATTTTGCAATTCAGAAAATTAAAAATGAAAATGATTTAGATGTTGGAGATTTAGTTTTCATTGATTATTTAGAAGATTCTCAATTACCAGAAGTTATTTTTCAGACTTCGATATTAATACCAATTAAAGATTTAAAGAAAATTCAACAAGAAATTGAATTGCATTTGTTTGATATTGACAAAGATAAATTAGCAAGGAATTATATTGTTTTCTCGCAAAATTGAAATAATTTTTAATAAAAAAGACAACTAATTAAGCTGTCTTTTTGCGTTATTTATGTTCATAATAATTTAAGATTTTATCTTCTTTCCCATCATTATTTTTATCACGATATTCTATCAACACCAGCGTATTTTCATCTACTTTTTGATATTTGTACACAGTTGTTATTCTTGTACCATTAGTTAAAATAAATTCGTTATTTCTTTTATTTACGATTTAATCTAGTAAATTCAATAATTATAGTGAGTTTTTTGAATAATTTTCGAGATAATTTAGCAGTATCAAAATTGAAAAGAAGATGAAAAAAATAATGGTTCTAATGGTTTGTAGTCTTTTGGTTTCTTTTGGAAATGCGCAAGAATATACAACTAACAATCTTATAATAAAACAAGGAAATAAAACATTTAACATTGATAAAGCTGAACAAACAATTACGCTTCGTCCTGAAGAGTTTAGTGTTGAATATCTAAATAAACCTTATCAAGAGAAGAAAAATCTGTTCTATGCTGCACAAGCTTTAGTTACTGATAGTTCGGCTGATGTTAATTTACAGGAAGGAATAAAAATAGAAAGCATTCCATATTTTGAATCTGGTAGTGGTTTTGCTACAGAAAAAAATCAAGTAATATATTATCCATTTTTATCGTATGATGGACATCAATATTTGTATTATATTTCAAATAATGAAAAACGTGTGGATAAAATTGGAACATCAGGAAATTGGGATATCTACAAATGGACATTAAAAGGTGTTTATCAATACGACGCTGAAATGGATTGGAATATTTACGACAACGATCAAGTACATATTGCTTTAATTATTGATCGAAATTTAGACGGAATTCTTCAAAAAGGTGAATTCTTTAACATTCATATTAATTTTAAGAAATAACAATAACCTATACCACAACCTACCTCAGCTTATGTGCGAACTAAAACAGTCTGCGGATTGTTTTAGTTTCTTTGATTCTACAAAAGACATTATATTAGCTCAAATAAACTCAACATCACAATATGTTAAAAAGTAACAGTGCTTTAAAAACTCTTTTTTTTCAACTTATAGTCATTATTTTATGCGCTATTAGTGGAATTGCTAATGCACAGGAAGTACTGATTAATTTTGAGAATCAATATAATAAAACGGCTCCTAATTCTATTGAACGATACGAAATAACCGGAAAATATGCGCAAGCTTTATTGTTTAATAATCAAAAAGAAAAAGCTTTCGCTGTTCTGAAACAAAATATTTCGAGCGCCGAAAAACTGAGTGATGGAAAATATGCTGCTTATTTACATGCTGTTTCTGCAATGAATAATCGTATTGATGATAATTTGAGTGCAACAAACTATAATTTGCAAAAAGCAATTTATTACAGCGGACGCACAACTGATTATTCAACAAAAGGATATGTTAAATATTGTGAAGGATGGTTGAATTTAAGAAACAATGAAGATTCTAAGGCTGTAAAAAATTTTATTGATGGGCTTAAATTTCTAGATAAAGCTACTATTACGCCAACTGTTCTTACACGAATGAGTTCTATTTATAACGAATTGACTGGAATTTATTCGAGATGGGATGATTACGAATTACAAGAAAAGTACAGCAAACTTGCTTTAGATGTAGCGCTTAAACAAAATAATCCTAATCTAATTTTTACTTCTTATATGTCGATTGGATACATGTATGAACAAAAATTTATGCAGAATGAAAAGAATATTTTTGTACGAGATTTAGCCGAAAAATATTATTCTAACGCAATTAATACGTATTATAAAAACAAAAATGAAATGGCTACCGCAACAGATTTGTCGTTTGTTGCTATTAATCTAGCCAATTTATATCTTCAGTTTTATCCAAAAAACTATCAAGGAAAAGTTATCAAATATGCCAATTTAGCCAAAGAAATAGGAGAACAAAATAATCAATCCGATCACGTTGCCGCTGCTAATGGTATTTTAGCCGAATTATCTTTGCAGAATAACGAAGTTTCTACTGCAAAAAGCTATCTACTCAATTCACTTATAAAAGTCAACGAGAATACAATGCCTGACAAAAATATTCTTCTTTCGTTGTATTTAAGCTTATCTAATATTGAAGATCGTGAAGGGAATTACAAAGAAGCTTTGCGTTATTATAAATTGTATACATCTACTTACAAAGAAATTTATGATAACGAACAAGCGCAGATCAGTAAACGTTTAGAAGCTCAATTTGATAAAGAACGTCAGCAACAACAAATGATTCGTTTACAATTAGAAGCTGAGAAAAAAGAGCAACAAATTCAACTAATGCACTCATTAGGAATTCAACAAGAACAAGAGTTAGAAAATGTAAGATTAAGTGAAGATTTTCAACGTAAACAATTAAAGTTATCTCGATTAGAATCCGATAAACGCTCACAAGAATTAACTATTTCTGAACAGAATTTAAGGCTTTCTAAACTAGAAAATAAAAATAGAAAGGATGAATTGGTCAATTATATCACAGAACTTAATTTCAAAAATAAATTAAACAAGTATTATATCTTTTCGATTATCTTTTTCATCGCCTTACTTGCTCTTTTACTTTATGCCTTAAAACAACGCAACAAACATCTAAAACAACGTGAAGAATTGTATAAATTGGAAATTGAACAAGAACGTCAAAATTCTAAAATATCTACTTTAACAGCACTTCTTGATGGTCAAGAGCAAGAACGTGCTCGTCTTGCACGTGATTTACATGACGGTTTAGGTGGCTTACTTTCTGGAACAAAAATTCAATTAACGCATCTCAACGATAAAATTGACAATCATTCTAAAAAGGATATGGCAAAATCCATTCATCAATTAGATGGAGCAGTTGATGAATTGCGTCGTGTAGCACATAATTTAATGCCAGATTTGTTGTTGAAATATGGTTTGGAAGAAGCCTTAAAAGAATATGCAATCCGAATGTCAAATGAACAATTGGATATTGATGTTCAATTTTTGAGCTATACTAATTCTCTTGACAAAGAAAATCAATTATTGGTCTATCGTATCATTCAAGAATTAGTAAATAATGCCATTAAACATGCAAATGCAGCACAAATTATCATCCAATTTGTAGAAGATGAGACAAACTATTCTGTAACCGTTGAAGATGATGGGAAAGGCTTTGACATGAATAATACAAAACTAACGAAATCAGCAGGTTTACATAATATTCAATCACGCATTCAATTTTTAAAAGGACAATTAAATATACATTCAGAAATCGATTTAGGAACAAGTATAGAGTTCCAATTTCCTAAAATATAACTTATGATAAAAATAGCAATCACAGACGATCATCCTTTATTATTAGAAGGTTTGCGAAATATTTTGAGTAATCAACAAAACTTACAAGTGGTCGATTGTTATGCTTCGGCTCAACAATTACAAGAAGCCTTAAAAACAACAGAAATTGATATTCTTTTGTTAGACATCAATTTATCGGATACTAATAGTATTGAATTGATTAAACCTTTCAAGAAAAAATATCCTGATATGCACATTATTATGTTGAGCGTACACAATGAATACGCTGTAATTAATAGTTGTTTGGAAGAAGGTGCTTCGGGTTATATTCAGAAAAATGCTTCTGTTGACGAAATATTAGAAGGAATTAATTCTATTTTTGATGGAAAGAAATTTCTTTGTTCACAAACCAAAAATGTGATGAGTAAAAAAGAAAAAGATGGTTTGAATACGATTCCGAAATTGACGCGTCGCGAAAAAGAGGTTTTAATTGAAGCTGCACAAGGATTAACAACACAACAAATTGCAGATAAGTTATTTATTAGTACACATACGGTAGATAGTCATCGAAAAAATTTGATCGAAAAATTTAAAACATCAAATTTAAGTTCAGCAATCACATCAGCAATAGAATATGGATTGATTTCAAAACCTTAAAAAATACCTATAAATAGGGATATTTTAATTCTAAAATTTTTATCAATTTTGAAAAAGAAATAACAATCTATATTTCAACCACTAAACAACCCAAAATAAGATTACTAACCAATTCTTATTACCTTAACTACATCTATTGAAAAATCGCTTAGTTCTCTACTTAAGCGATTTTTTTTATATTACTAATTAACTAAAAGTCGTGAGCTCTTCCGTCTTTATTTTTGCAAAAAACTGAGAAATAGGAAGGTTAAAATTAGATCAAGTAAGTTTTCAAAACGATTTTTCATCTAAAATGTAAAAAAACAAGTATCCAGAAAGGATTCAACAATTTCTTAAGAAGAAACAGAATTTTTTATCTAGAAGTAAAATTGAAATCAAAAAACCAAACTTTCATAAAAATTTGGCTTATAATTTTATCGAAATAATTCTAAAATTTCGTCTACTGTAACCTTTCCAAAATAATCTGTTACATCAATAGAATTCAGAACTTTTGTAATTTCTTCTTCGTTATGTTTAACACCAATTAGTTTATTTTCTAAACCTTCAATCGGTTCTGAAGCGAAGAAATCACCAAATATTTTAGCTTTTTCAATTATTCCGCCTCGCTCTACATCCAAGTGAACTTCAATAAAACCTGCTGGAATTTTCTTTGCATTTTTGAAATTATATTTTGGTGAAAAACCAAAATTCCAATCCCATGTTTGGTATTTTTCTTCAATCAATTTCGCAATACCATTCAAATCTTCGATTGTTAAATGATAAATTGTCGCTCCTTCATTTGTTTCTAACATTTCATCAATCAACAAAGCTTTCAACTCGTCCGTCGTCATTTCATTTGGAAAATATTCGATCAAATTAATCACACGTGCACGATTAGATTTGATGGCTTTATCCACATATTTTAATGGATTAATTTTTAATGCATCGCCTAAAACTGACATGTCCGAATTAAAAAGTATCGTTCCGTGTTGAATCATTTTTCCATTACGAGCCAATTTTGCATTTCCACTAAACTTTTTACCATCAACTAACAAATCGTTTCTTCCTTCCAATTTTGCAGGAACATTCAAACTATTTAATAATTTGATGATAGGCTCGGTAAATGTTGAAAAATCCATAAAATCATTCTGTCCTAATAATGTGTGAAAAGAAAAATTTAGGTTCCCTAAATCATGATAAACAGCTCCACCACCCGACATGCGACGAACAACTTTGATATTATTCTCAGTCACATAATCCAAGTTAATTTCTGCCAATGTATTCTGAAATTTTCCGACAATTATTGACGGAGCATTGATATACAGCAAAAAAATATCTTCTGTTGGATAGTGGTACAATAAATATTCTTCTAAAGCTATATTGAAATACGCATCATGAGATGGCGAATCGATGATAATCATACAATTTATTTTTGCAAAGTTAGGAAGAAATTTATGGAATGAAAAAGAGACAACTTTCCTAAAAAAGTTGTCTCATCGCATTTATAATATAAACTATTAAAGAGAATATTAAATGTTTGTCATCATCTAAATCCCTGTAAATTTAATTCCTAAACTCATCCAAGTTGTTGGCAACGGAATGGCTCCAGCTTCGTTATACGTAGTATTAAAAATGTTTTGTGCATCAAAATAAATACTCAAATTATTTTTGAATGAATGATTAATTCTTGCATCAGTAATCCAATAAGATTTATATGATTGACGTGTATTATAACGATTCGCTAAACTTAAAGTAGTTCTTCCGATTGCATAATCTATTGTATTGATTAACTGATGTTTTAAACTTTCTATTTTATATTTAGAATTGTATTGATCATCAACATTTTTAAACTCAGGATCAAGATAAGAATAGCTCAAAGAAAATTTCAAACTCTGGTTCGCAGAAAGGTTTGCTAAATATGAAACCTTCGTATTAAATCCATGTGTTCTCAAATCTCCAAAATTTTGCGCTTGCCAAGGTTCATTAGATGTTAAACGTACCCAATCGATAAAATCTGTGATCGAACGATAAAAATAATAGGCATTAAACGTCCAATTTCTTTTGTTGTATTTGAAACCAATTTCTGTTTGAAATGCCTTTTCAGATTCAACATTTGCATTCCCTATATTTCCTGGTCGTTGATCCAAATATAAATCTGTAAACGAAGGAATTCGCTGGCTTGTACCTGCATTTACCATTAATTTCAAGTTCGAATTTACCGCATAACTCGCATCAATTCCTGGAAATGCTTGCCAACCATATTGAGAATTATAGTTAACATACGTTCCTATATTTACATTCAGTTTTGGTGTAACATCCGTTTTATATTCTGCATAAAATCCTATATTATCGCGTGTATGATTTTTGATACTAGTTGATGAAATTTGCTCATTTCGGTATTCAACTCCTATTCCAATTTGATCTTTATTCAATTGATAGGTCGAATTTACTTCTCCCGAAATAGAATTTGAGTAATGCAGAGAACGTGCTTTACTCAAATCATTTTTATAATAGCGATAATCATCAAAATTGTAACGATAACTCACACGTGGTGCTAACGAAATTCGATCCGATAATTTATGTTTTGACTGAATGTTAACTAATGTTGTTTCAATCAATTCTTTCGAATTTTTATCACCAGGCGAAGCATAAAAACCATTTGCTCCAAATCCATTTTTTACATAACCATACGAAGCAACTAAACTATTGGCATCATCAAACTGAAAGTTTCCTTGATAATACAATTTATTGTTCTCGTAAGCCGTATTGTATCGGTATCCATTTCCCCAATCATGGCTCACATACAACTGATGTTGATGCGTATCTTTTGCCAAATTCGCACCAAGTTGCACACCTCTACTTGTGTAGGTGTCACCTGTATCTTCGGTATCTTTCTTAAAATTTGTTCCAAAATAGGTATTCGCATAAACGCCCGTTTTCTTTGGTTGACGCGTGACAATATTAATAACACCTGTCAAACTATTATTTCCGTAAACACGAGCAGCCGGACCACGTACCACTTCAATTCTGTCAATCGCTTCTAGGGGAATGGGAAGATTTAACGCATTATGAGCTGTTTGATGATCCATAATTTTTACTCCATTCAACAAAATCAATGTTTGCTCAAAACTTCCGCCATCCATCGAAATATCAGCTTGCGTTCCAAACGGTCCTCGTTGACGCAAATCTATTCCAGATGCATACTGCAACACATCCTGTAAAGAACGTGCAGGTAATTTGTTTATTTCTGATTTACTTAACACATAAATGTTTCTATTTTCTTTAGAAAGTGGCGTATTCAGACGGTTATCTAAAATAGAAACTTCACCTATTGCAATGGTATCATTCGCATTTTGTGCAAAAATACTTTGTGCAGCTAAACACAATACCATAGTAATCTTCTTCATTTTTGACTAATTATTTAATTAATTGAGTTAAATCTGATGCGAAAGTAGTACCTTTCCGACCTGTCATAATATACCAGTTTACAGATAATGAATAGTCCGGCTGAAATACCATACAAAAGTTTTATCAAAATCGAACGCAATTCGGATACACCGATTTATCTTCAATTAGCGAATCAACTGGCTAAAGCTATACAATTAGGCTATATTCCAAGTGGAACAAAATTACTTGGAACGAGGCAATTAAGTGAGATTTTAACACTTCATCGCAATACAATTGTCAATAGCTTTCAAGAACTTGAAGCCCAAGGTTGGATAGAAATCGTTCCAAATAGAGGAAGTTATGTATTGAGTCACGCCTCTCAACAGTTTCAGAAAACGATTGTTCCAAAACAGTTTTCAATCAATTTGTATCCTGATAGAACGGGTTTTCAATTTGAACAATCGATACTTTTGGATAATCCGTACGAAAATTTTAATCAACGATTATATTTAACAGATGGATCAATCGATCATCGGTTAGCAGAATTAAAACTTCCTGCTAAATTATATTCAGCTATTTTAAAACGAAAAACTTCAATTTCAAAAGTAAATCATTCCAAAAATGATTATTTTTTAAAGAATTTAGCGAATTATCTCAATTTAACACGAGGTTTACATATTTCGAAAGAAAATATTTTGGTAACGAGAAGTTCGGAAATTTCACTTTTTTTAATTGCTGAAATTCTACTAAAACAAAATGATTTTGTCGCTGTCGCAAATTTAAGTTACTATAAAAGTAACATGATTTTTCAGACACAATTTGCTAAAATCAAACAAATAAAAACGGATCAATTTGGAATTGACACCGATGATTTAAGAAGATTATGCGAGCAATTTCCGATACGAATTGTTTACGTTACACCGCATCACCATTATCCTACAACGGTTACATTAAGTTCGCAAAGAAGAGTTGAATTACTACAACTTTCGCAGGAATTTGGTTTTGCAATTGTGGAAGATGATTACGATTTTGATTTCCATTACAGCAATCATCCAATTTTACCTTTGGCAAGTTCGGATCAAAATGGAATGGTTCTTTATACTGGAAAATTTGGTCATTACCTTGCACCAGGTTACCGAATTGGATTTATTGTAGCACCGAAAAATCTAATTCTTGAAGCGAAGAAACACTTATCAATTCTTGATCAACAGGTTGATCCATTTATCGAACAAGTTTTAGGTGAAATGATTAGTGAAGGTGAAATAAATCGAATCTTAAAAAAACATCGTAAAACCTATCGAGAACGACGCGATTATTTTTGTCAGAAATTGAAAACGGAATTAAATGATTTTATCAGTTTTACTAGTCCAAATGGAGGTTTAGCTGTTTGGATTAATTTTAATCAACCTATAAATTTAATGGAATTAAAACGAAATTGTTTAAAAAATGAATTGTTTATTCCACAAACAATTTTATATCAAACCCAACATCAAACTGGAATTCGCCTTGGATTTGCGCATCTAAATTTTGAAGAAATAGATGAAGTAATTTCAATTTTGAAACAAGAAATCACAAAAAAAGCTGAATAAATTTCAGCCTTTATATTTTTATGTAGGATTAATTACAATTAATCTAAAATCAATGTAATAATTAATTCCTATAAAATAAATCAACGCTAAAAAAGCATAAATTATAAATTGTTTTGATAGTCTGATTTTGAATTTTTTTAGCATAATTCCAACCAAAAAATTAAGTATAATCAACTGTAAAACAACTAAAAATGAATACTGAATTATAAAATACATAACACTAGAAAAATTTACAATACGAATTGAACCATAACTTTTGTAGGATTCGTGAAGAAATAATACTAAACAACTTACAAAAGAAACAATAAAACTAAATAGTACAGAAATTAAAAATGTTTTAAGTATTGGTTTCATTATTTTTTATCTCTCAACTTGAATGTCCACGTAAACTGAAACTCTGAAACAATATCTCCTTCCTCGTCTACGCCTCTACTTGTCACATTTAGCGATACACCTTTCTTCGTTTCGATCGCTTCTTTTATAGCTGCGTCTATTTTTTCTCCATCTTCGCAAGTAAACACAATTTTACCAATAGCTTTTTTCAAATACTTCGATTGCATTCCCAAAACCAACATCGATATATCTTCACCTGATTTAGAAATCTTAGCATTTGCCATCAAACCAGAAGAAAATTCTGCTGCCATTCCTTGCACCGCCCAAAACATACTTTTGAACGGATTTTGATTAAGGAATCCATATTTTACTCGTATCGAAACTTTATTTTCTTCCCACGATTCCAAACGAACTCCAGCAATCCACGCAATCGGAATTTGAGTTGTCAGTATATTTTTAAAAAATTCTTTGTTCATATTCTCATTATATCAAAAAGGGTTAATATAATAAAAGTAAATGTTTTATTTGATTTTCTTCAATTATTGAAGAAATTAATTCTAAAGTTATTTATTCATTACGCCTTATTCTACTAGGAGGAGAAGATGCAATTCATCGATATTTAGAGCGCAAAAAAGTAATCAAAAAACTCTTGTCTTTCATTCTCGACTTTAGATTATAAATAATGATATCGTTCTTCTATCACCGTATATCAATCAGGAATAGTAATTCGTCAATTAATTTATTTTTTTACTATTAAAACTCCTCTCTTTGGCAAAAAAAGATGAAAAAAAACATTTTAATTTCCGCGTTTAGTTTATTGACTACTTTCTTGAATGCACAAAATAAAATTGGAGGTCAATTAAAAATGGAATATGTTCCATTTTCCAATTATATACGTCCAATAGATAGTTTAAAAACAGATTCTAAAAGCGATTTCAAAAAAGCAGAAGTGAGTTTGAAAATTCCTTTATATACGAAAGAATTGAAAGATGGAAAATATAGCAACTGGTCTTTGCTATTTAGTACTGCATATGCAAGAATGAACAATAAAAATTATGAAGAACAATTATTTCCTTCAGAAATGTTGAATACTCAAATTGGTTTACAATACTTTTCACCTATTAGTTCTCATGGTCTATTTTGACAATGGCTTCAGTAGGTATTTACACTGATATGGAAAATATATCTACCGATGATATTTTGGGTCAAGGAGGTGTTTTATTTATTAAACATGTCCCGTCCTGAAATAGCG
>NZ_DJTP01000036.1:0-18172 GCF_002440405.1 Empedobacter sp. UBA6305
TTGTTAAGGAACGACTAATTAACTCCTTCAATAAAGAGGTGGGTAATACTGGTTGGGTTGCTGCACGAGCTCACTTTCTAAAAGCATTAACTAATCAATTCGAATCAAGAGAAATTGACTATTCAATCATTAAAAATGAAAATACAATTTCTTTCGCGAAAAAGGTTTTACTAAAGGAAAAAAAATTACACTATTAAAAAACATGAGCCGATTAGCATAAATAATCGGCTCATTTTATAAATTTATAATAATTCGTAAAGCTTTACCTCTCCTCCATTTTTTTCTTCATAACAACTTGCCCAAGTAAAATAATCATATTCAATTTCTGACCAACTATTATCTTGAAATACAAAACCATAGTTTAAGTTACCTTGATTCAATTCAATCGAAACATATAAACGATCTTTGTCTACAAAATCAATTGATTTATCAAACAATGTGTTATTATTTAGTTTTTTAAGCACAAGTTCAACTAAATTATTTGAATTATACTCTTTAAACATATCATCAAACATTATTTCGCCGACAATTACTACGTCTAATTTTTCATTATAACGGTATAAGATCCAATGATGATCTAGTTTTTCAATGGTATCTAAATCAAAAACTGAACAAGTACAAAATACTACATCAGCATAAACTTGACACATAAATTATCTTTTTTATAAATATACTTTTTTATTTCAAAAGCTTCTATCCTATTCTACCTTTTTATTCGTTGTTTATTATCATAGCGTCTTATTTTGTCGCTATACTTCATTATATTTGAAAAACATTAACAAATATGGTTTACCGTAAATAGTTATCCGTTATTATGACTTTATTTGCAGTTATTGTATTTGTATATTTACAAAAAAGAATTGATAAGCATTTATGGCTAAAAAAGTCCAAACAAAAAGTACAGAAGAAATCCTTTGGGATGCAGCAAATAAATTACGTGGTTCGATAGAACCGTCAGAATATAAACACGTGGTATTGAGTTTAATCTTCTTGAAATTTGCAAGTGATAAATTCATCAAACGCAGAGAAGAATTAAAAGCAGAAGGTAAAGAAGCCTTCTTAGAAATACCAGAATTTTACCAGGCAGAAAATGTATTCTATTTACCAGAGGAATCGCGTTGGGAATACATTATCGAAAACGCCAAACAAGAAGATATTACCCTTAAAGTAGATACTGCGCTTAAAACGATAGAACGTACCAACAAATCGTTAGAAGGTGCGTTGCCAGATAATTATTTCTCAAGATTAGGATTGGATCAATCTAAGTTTTCGGCTTTACTAGATACCATCAACAATATCGATACGCTTCGTGATGAATCGCAAGATATTGTGGGGCGTGTGTATGAATATTTCTTAAGCAAGTTTGCCATTGCCGAAGGAAAAGGAAAAGGTGAATTCTATACGCCGAAGTCGATTGTAAACTTGATTGCCGAAATGATTGAACCGTACAAAGGAAAAATCTATGACCCGTCTTGTGGTTCGGGTGGTATGTTTGTGCAGTCGTTGAAGTTTATTGAGAAACACCAAGGAAACAAAAAGGACATTTCGATTTACGGACAAGAATTAACAAATACCACGTTTAAACTGGCTAAAATGAACTTAGCCATTCGTGGTATTTCTGCCAATTTAGGCAACAAAGCAGCCGATACTTTTGCCGACGATCAGCACAAAGAATTGAAAGCCGATTACATCATGGCGAATCCGCCGTTTAATTTAAAAGATTGGCGAGCAGAAAATGAATTAACCGATGATTCACGTTGGACAGGTTATGAAGTGCCACCAAAATCGAATGCCAACTATGCGTGGATTTTGAATATGATTTCTAAATTATCGCAAAACGGAGTAGCTGGTTTTATCTTAGCTAATGGCGCACTTTCGGGTGGTGGAGAAGAGTACAAAATCCGTAAACAAATTATAGAAAACGACTTGGTAGAAGCGATTGTAATTCTTCCTCAAAATATGTTTTATTCTACAGATATTTCGGTAACGCTTTGGATTTTGAACCGCAATAAAACAGAACGCACTGTAGAAGTAAATGATGGCGTAAAAAACTATCGTAATCGTGAAGGTGAAGTATTGTTTATGGATTTACGCCAAAAAGGGGAACCGTTTGAAAAGAAATTCATTCAGTTTGCTGAACAAGAAATTGAGCAGATAGCAGCAACCTATCATAACTGGCAACAAAAAGATTTTGAAACGACTTATGCGAATGAACCCGAATATTGTTACTCTGCAACCTTAGAGGAAATCCGTAAAAAAGATTATTCGTTGGTACCAAGTAAATACATAGCGTTTGTAAACCGTGACGAAAACATTGATTACGATACGAAAATGCAAACGTTGCAAACCGAATTGAAAGACTTGTTTCAGCAAGAAGAAACCTTGAAACAAGAAGTAGCAAACGTGTTTAAATCGTTGGGCTATGAGTTATAAAAAGTTAGGAGATATTGTCAAATTTATTTCCAATAAAAATGTAGATGGTATAGCAACTATTCTTTACGGAATTAATATTGATAAATACTTTATGCCTTCTGTAGCAAACACTATTGGAGTGGATTTAAAAAAATATAAAGTAGTTGTAAAGAATCAATTTGCATGTAATAGAATGCACGTTGGAAGAGATAAACGATTACCAATTTCAATGTCTACATTTGATTATCCATTTATTGTTTCTCCAGCTTACGATGTATTTGAAGTTACAGATGAAAATGTAATTCCTGAATATTTAATGCTTTGGTTTCGTAGAAGTGAATTTGATAGACAATGTTGGTTTTATACAGATGCAGACGTACGTGGTGGATTAAGTTTAGATGCATTAAAATCAATTGAAATTAGAATTCCATCCATCGAAAAACAACGCGAAATTGTAGCCCAATACCAAGCAGTAGCAAACAAAATAAAAGTCAACGAACAGATTTGCGAGAAGTTAGAAGCCACTGCGCAAACGTTGTACAAGCAATGGTTTGTTGATTTTGAATTTCCTAATGAAGAAGGAAAACCTTATAAATCCTCTGGCGGAGCAATGGTGTACAACCAAGAATTAGAAAAGGAAATTCCTGAGGGTTGGGAGGTTGGAATATTATCCGATTTAATTACGGTTAAATATGGTAAAGATTATAAACATCTAAACAAGGGAAATATACCTCTTTATGGTTCAGGTGGTATTATGAGCTATGTAGATGAAATTCTTTATGATAAACCATCGGTTTTAATACCAAGAAAAGGTTCATTAAATAATATTCTCTATATAAAAACACCATTTTGGTCAGTCGATACAATGTTTTATACAATACCTAAAATAGATAATACATTAATTTATGTTTTTAATGTACTTTCTAAGATGGATTTTAATTCTTTAAATGTCGGGTCTGCTGTTCCAAGTATGACTACTGAATACTTGAATAGTATGC
Source organism: Empedobacter sp. UBA6305 (assembly GCF_002440405.1). Lineage (NCBI taxonomy): Bacteria > Pseudomonadati > Bacteroidota > Flavobacteriia > Flavobacteriales > Weeksellaceae > Empedobacter > Empedobacter sp. UBA6305. Next base: position 3,411 of record NZ_DJTP01000036.1, read on the forward strand.
AGATTTTAATACCTGAAAATAATGTTTTGAAACCGTTTGACATCGAATTAAATCAATTGGAAGATTATAAAATATCGATTATCAAGCAAAACCAAAAACTCACACAACTTCAATCGTTGTTGTTAAGTCGCTTGGCAACGTTGGAGGGGTAAAGAAAAATTAAACTACTATAAGAATCAACACAAATGGGAAAAGAAATTAGTATTAGCGAAGCATATATTAAACAATTTGTAGAAAGCTTACGACCAGAAGATCACGAGATACGCAAACAATTAGATTTTGGGTATTCTTGGGAAAAGAATACTGCTATTTTATATACGATTCGTCCATTTTGGAATAATCCGAACGAACTAATCCAATCAGAATTTGCTAAAATTCGCTATACAAAAACCACAAATGAATGGAAACTGTATTGGATGCGTGCTTCAGGCATATGGGAGTTGTATGAGCCACACCCAATTGCTGATAATTTACAAGATTTATTAGCGATTATAAAAGAAGATCAGTTCCATTGCTTCTTTGGGTAAAAAATACAAAACACTCCCAACTACAATCGTTGTTGTTAAGTCGCTTAGCAACGTTGGAGGGGTAAACTAAAATTAAACTACTATAAAAAACTTAAATTATGATCTTTAATATTTACTATATTAATTTCCCAAAAGTATATGAAATAAAAATGATGCTAAGTAACGTCATTTCTATTAATAAAGAAACTACCAAAGAAATAGCAGGAGAAAGTCAGTTATCAGTAAAGGCTAAACTGGGCATAAATTTTATGGATTGGTTTAAGTTAGGTGATGCTGAAGCTGGAGGGGATATTAAAGGTTCAGGTACTAGAAAAGTTTTTGAGACATTTGAAGTAAAAACAACTAAATCTGTTATTTTAAGTGATGTTATAGAGAAAGCAAAAGTTAAAAATGACTTTGAAAGAGTTAAAGAAGGCGAGTTAATACGAATAGATGAAGTCAAGTTAAGTCTTGAAAATGAAGACGAATTAAGAGTTGTTAAGTTTATAAATAGTGGTGCTTTTAAAGATTTAGTTGCCCCTGGAACTAATGGGTTTGATATGAATAATCTTTTTAATTCTATGTTTAAGGACTATGCTTATAAAATCAAAGGAGAAGTTACTAATAGTAAAGAAAATATATTAATAAAAATTCCATTAACTTTTGAAAGTGAATTTGAAAGTTCTTACAGTGTAGATGATTTATTTGTAGGTAAGGTTTCAATTCTTGGTATTTATAAAGGGAAGATAAATGTAGATGAACTAAAAAATTCTTTTCAATATTTTCAGGAGCTAGGAGAATTACAAAGTTTAATGTCAAATAAAAATACAGAAGATGATGAAATTCAAGAAAGCCATTATTCGAGCAATTCCTCTAATTCAGCTATGTATTTCAAAAGTTCTGGAGATGGAACAGAATTTCATTATATCGATTTACTAGCAATAGTTCAGAATGTGAATATTCAATAAATGCATTATGAAGACATTACTATTTTATGATAAAGAAGATTTTTATGATTATAAAGAATTTAAGACTAAAGAAGGATATGAAATTCATAGCTTTTCAAAATATACTCGAAATCCAGATTTAATAGCAAACATTAATAGTTATATTGAAATTATAGATTTATCTGTACTTTCAGAATATAATACAATTCAGTTTGTAGTAGAACAAATTTTAATTCAATTTCCTGATGATGTTATATTTATTTGTGATTCCTCAAAAAGAGATATTATAGAGTATGAATTAAGATTTATATTCTGTCAGTTTTCTAATGTTGATAAAGAATCGTTTATAAAAAGTAAAAAAGGAAATAGTGAAATAATTCCAGAAGAGAATATTAAAAAGCGACATCGGAAAATTATCGATTTGACGGATGAAGAACTAAACATCTTTTTAAATGATTTTAATAAAAATTTATATGGACATCCAAAATTCAAAGACGATTTTGCAGAACAAGTTAGAACATTTAGAATTTTTAATAGATTAAAAGAGCATAAAGTACTTTCACTTTTTTTAATGGGGGATTCTGGTGTTGGTAAAACAGAAGTTGCAAGAGTAATTTTTAATTCTTTAAAAGGAAACAAAAGATTAGCAAAAATTAATTTCGGAAATTATAGTAATGAATTTTCCTTAAGTTCATTGATTGGTTCTGCAAGAGGCTATATAGGTAGCGAAGATGGTGAGATATTTATGAAAGTTCGGGACACAGATATTGGAATTCTTTTAATAGATGAGTTCGAAAAATCAAATGCATCATTATTTAATTATTTCTTAGATGTATTAGAAAGTGGGAAAATGACAAGCTCAATGGGAAATGAAATTGATATTAATGGATTTATTATAATTTTCACTTCAAATATTTCAAAAGAAGATTTTCAAAAAAGGATTTCACCTGAACTAAGATCGAGATTTGATTATAAATGTATGTTCACACTTTTAGGTGACATTGATAAAAAGAAATATATTGAATTTCGTACTCGTACAATATCTAAAAAAGTTAATGCAGAGTTTGGAATTGATATAGAAACAGATTTAATAAAATTTATGGATAGAGAAATTAATGTTTCTATATATAATAATATGAGAGACTTGAATAAGAAAATTAAGAAAAAGTTTTTAGAATTCACGATTGATTTTTTATCACAAAATGAAAAAGAAATATTTGAGGAATCTTCAAAGAGTAATTGGAAAAGAAATTTTTTAAAATTGTTTTAAAACTTTATAATGAATTTAAAAACTCATTCATCTACAATTAAAAAAATCATTAAAGTAGTCAAAACCAAAAAAAACAAAAGTAATTTTGTAACAAATTTTCACTAAATTTGTTACAAAATAAAAATACAACACTAAGTGAAATCCTCTAAAAATCAAATAGAAACAAAGATTTTAAAATCATCTTTAGGCGAAATATTTTTCGCTGAAAATTTCTATACGTATGGTTCACCAGGTAATATCCGTTTAACGCTTTTTCGTTTGGTTAATGAAGGCATATTAGAGCGTTTGGCTCAAGGCATTTATCTAAAACCCAAAAGAGATCCGTTGTTAGGTACCCTTTATCCTACTACGGAAGAAATAGCCAAGCAAATAGCACAACGAGACAAAGCACGTATTGCCCCAACAGGTGTATTCGCTTTGTATTTGTTGGGGCTAACCACACAAGTTCCTCTAAAAGCGGTGTATTTGTCCGATGGTTCACAACGAGAAATTAAAATAGGAAACCGTACCATTCAATTCAAAAAAACGGTTCCTAAAAGTTTTGCCATAAAAGATGAATTGCTGCATTTGATTGTACAAGCGTTTAAAGAGGTGGGCCAAAACAACGTAACCGAAGAATTTATAGAAAAAATAAAGCCTTCTGTAGTGCAGCTCGACTCCCAAGTGGTCCAAAAGCAGGTAAAATATGCACCGGTTTGGATACAGAAACACATCAATAACCTTTATACAACTTCTCAAAATGTGGATTAACCTATCAACAGAACAAAAGATACAAGTTTTAGAACAAACAGGTATAGCCAAAGGTTTGCCTGCATTTGTTGTAGAAAAGGATTGGTGGGTGTGTATTTTATTGAAAGCTATTTTTCAATCGTACTATGCAAATTCCATTATTTATAAAGGTGGTACTTCTTTAAGTAAAGCCTATCATATCATTGATCGATTTTCAGAAGATATTGATTTAATTATAGATCGGCATTTGTTAGGTTTTGACGACTTGGATTCAGGAACAAAAATCAAGAAACTAAGAAAAGCATCGGGTTCATTTATTATCAATGAGTTTAGAGAAGAATTGATGCATCAATTGGATCAATTGGGCATTCATCGTGACCAATATGTAATACGATATAATGATAAAGTTGACGATACCAGCGACCCGAATACATTGGAAGTGTATTATCAATCTGTAGTTCCAATGACCAATCCTTATATCCAACAAAGAGTATTGTTAGAAATGGGAGCAAGATCATTAACAGAGCCCGCAGAAACAAAAAACATCCTTTCGTTTATTGATGAAAATTACAAAGAATTATCATTTACATCGGATGGATTTAATGTACAAGTGGTTGTACCAACACGAACATTTATAGAAAAGGTTTTATTATTACATGAAGAATTTTCAAAACCTATAGCTAGAATTAGAACCGACCGATTAACGCGTCATTTGTATGATTTAGATAAAATGATGGTTGCAGGATTTGGAGAACAAGCTCTTGCTGATAATGAGTTGTTTGAAACCATAGTGGAGCATCGTAAAAAGGTTACGCCTTTACGAGGTGTCGATTACTCCAATCACGAAAAAGGAAAATTGAGTATTCTACCACCAAATGAAATAATTGCTCAATGGGAAGATGATTATAAAATCATGCAACAAAATATGATTGTTGGAGATAGTTTATCTTGGGATGAACTTTTACAAAGATTGAAAAATATAGAAAATGCTTTCAATCAAATTCAAGATTTATAATTATAAAATAGTAGCATGATTTCAGTTCATGTTACAAAATGTCAAAAAATGTAACACGTTATTTTCTCATGTTACAAAAAGTCGAAAATTGTAACACGTTCTACTATTTCAATTATCAAAACCAAAAAACACAACTTGAAAAAGTTATTATGAAATACACCGAATCACAATTAGAACAAGCTTTTATTAGCCTTTTGGAAACAGAAGGCTATACCTATATTGATGGAAAACAGTTGCAAAGAAGTTCAAATCAAGAAGTATTGATTAAGGAAGATTTGCGCGCGTTTTTACAAGATCGTTATGAAGATTTAGAAGAAATAGAATTGGAAAGCATTACCAATGAATTGGCGTTTCAATCGACTTCTAATTTGTACGAGTCTAATAAATACATTTGCAAATTATTGGCGGATGGATTTATTTTTAAACGTAACAATCCACAAAAAAAGGATTTACATATACGATATATCGATTGTGATTCGGTAGACAATAACACGTTTAAAATTGTCAATCAACTTGAAATTCAAGGAAGCGAACTACGCATTCCTGATTTGATTTTATACATCAATGGAATTCCTGTCGTTGTTTTTGAATTTAAAACAGCCATAGAAGAAGAAATTACCATTCACGATGCGTACAGGCAATTAACGACACGTTACAAAAGAGACATACCCGAACTACTAAAATACAATGTATTTTGTGTGATTAGTGATGGGGTGAATAACAAAGCCGGAACAGTATTTTCTTCTTACGAATTTTACTACGGTTGGAATAAAATTACAGGTAACGAGAAAAAAGCCTTAACAGGTATAGAGACCACGACTTCTATTGTACATGGAATGTTGAACCAAACAAGATTAGTCGATATTATTCATCATTTTGTTTTGTTTCCTGATTCTTCTAAACACGAGCTAAAGGTTTTAAGTCGTTATCCGCAATATTATGCAGCCAATAAATTGTATCAAAACATCAAAGCGCATCGTAAACCAGAAGGCGATGGAAAAGGTGGAACATACTTTGGGGCGACGGGTTGTGGAAAGAGTTATACAATGCTGTATTTAACGCGTTTATTGATGCGTTCAACCGATTTTGCAAGTCCTACGATTATTATCATTTCAGATCGTACCGATTTAGACGATCAGTTATCGAAGGATTTTACCAATGCCAAGAAATTCATTGGAGATGAAAATATCATCAATATCGAATCAAGAGCTGATTTAAGGTCACGTTTAAGAGGTATCGAAAGTGGTGGTGTTTATCTGACTACGGTTCAGAAATTTGCTGAAGATGCTGAAATTTTATCCGATCGTACCAATATCATTTGTATTTCGGATGAAGCGCACCGCTCACAAGTGAATTTAGACTTAAAAGTTAAAATTGACGAGGAAAAGGGAGTTACTAAATCGTATGGTTTTGCTAAATATTTACACGATTCTTTACCCAATGCAACCTATGTTGGATTTACAGGAACACCTATAGATAAAACGTTAGAAGTCTTTGGAGATGTAGTGGATCAATACACGATGTTCGAATCGGTAAATGATGAAATTACGGTTCGTTTGGTTTATGAAGGAAGAGCGGCAAAAGTCAATTTAGATTATAATAAAGTTCAAGACATTGAAAATTATTACGAAAACGCAGTAGCTGAAGGCGCTTCTGAATATCATGTAGAAGCCAGCCAAAAAGCGATTGCTAAAATGGAAGTTGTTTTAGGTGATAAAGATCGAATTAAAGCGATTGCACAAGATTTTATAGCTCATTATGAAAAACGTATCGATGAACGTGCTACTGTTGCAGGAAAAGCGATGTTTGTGTGTGCTTCTCGTACCATTGCTTATAAATTGTACCAAGAACTATTAGCCTTACGACCAGAATGGGGAGAATTGAATATTTCGGATGGATTAACTGAAAAGGAACAAAAAGATATCAAGCCAATTGAGCGTGTAAAAATGGTGATGACACGCAATAAAGATGATGAAAAAGAGCTTTGGGAACTTTTGGGTAATAAAGATGAACGAAAAGAATTAGATCGACAGTTTAAACAAATCAAATCCAACTTCAAAATTGCCATTGTCGTAGATATGTGGTTAACAGGATTTGATGTTCCCTTCTTAGATACCATTTATATTGATAAGCCTTTACAAACGCACAATTTAATACAAACCATTTCTCGTGTAAATCGAAAATACGAAGGAAAAGATCGCGGATTAGTAGTTGATTATATAGGTATCAAAAAGAACTTAAACAAAGCTTTAGGCATGTTTAATGGTCAAACAGCCGATGATGATTTTGAAGATTTAGATCAAGCAGAAATTATTGTGCGTGATCAAATGGATTTATTACGTCAATATTTTCATCAGTTTGATGCTACTGATTATTACCAAGGAAATCCCGTTGAACGATTAAACTGTTTAAACAAAGCTTCTGAATTGGTTTTACAAACCGAAGATTCAGAAAAGTTTTTTGTGAATGTAACCAAGAAGCTAAAATCTGCCTACAATTTAGTGAGTGGTTCGGAATTGTTTACTCCGAAAGAAGTAGATGAAATCCATTTCTATTTCGCCGTGAAATCTATTGTAGTAAAATTGACTAAAGGTGAAGCGCCAGATACAGCCCAAATGAATGCTAAAGTGTCTAAATTGGTAGAAGAAGCCATCATTTCGGAAGGAGTTGAAGAAATATTTAAGCTCGATGATAATAAAGCGAATGCCATTGATTTGTTTAATGATAAGTTCATTGAGAAAATCTCTAACCTAGAATTACCGAATACCAAAATTAAAATCTTAGAACGTTTATTAAAACAAACCATTAACAATTTTAAAAAGGTAAATAAAGTAAAAGGACAAGATTTTTCAGAACGTTTACAATCCATCATCAACCGTTACAACGAACGTAGCGAAGGCGATATTTTAGATTATGAAGGCATTCAGTTTGATACCGCAGAACAAATGTTAGATCTCATCATCAAACTTCGTGTTGAAATGGATTCGTTTCAAGATTTAGGTATTGACTATGAAGAAAAAGCCTTTTACGATATCTTGGACATGATCTGCAAACAATACGGTTTTGAATTCGATAACGACAAAATGCTTGAATTGGCTCGTGAAATAAAAATCATCGTTGAAAATACAGCCAAATATCCTGATTGGTCTGATCGTGACGATATTAAAGCACAACTCAAGATGGATATCATCGTGAAGTTACATCAATACGGTTATCCGCCAATCACACAGGATGATGTTTACAAAAACGTGTTAGAACAAGCAGAGAATTTTAAGAAGAATAGGTAATAAAAATTATGTATAAAGATTTACAAAAAGAAGTTTACAACTGGCTTTTAGAAAAAAATAAAGTAAATGAAAATTTCACTTTTTCTGTTAGACAAAAAGCAAATAAAGGTGCTGAACTTAATTATTTTATTGGAACTGAAAAGTCAAACTATTTTTCAACAACGTTTTGGTTTATTCCTGTATCATATCCAGGATCTTCAAGCGATTTAATTAATCTTGTTTTTGATTTAAGAAAAGAAAAAATAGAATTTTATATTCAATTTAATCAGACCAAAAACCCTAGTAACGATCAAAATAAATATGATTTAATTCTTGTACAAAATATTAAAAACAGACTTAAAAATCATTTTGATCATGTTTATTATTCTGATGATACAGCCAAGATGGAATTTTTTGGTATTTACTCTACTCCTAAATACGAATCATTTGATGATTTAAAAGATGATCTTGAAAAATTATTAGATAAAGTAATTCCAGCTGTTGATGAAGAAATAGTTAAAATAAAAAAAGAAAATCCTGATTTTATTGCTCATCGTTTTAGTCCAACAGAACAGATTAAAATGCTTCAAAAAATGGAAGAGCGATTCGAAAAATATAAAATTATTGATGATTTAACTGATGATCTATTTGAAGAAGAAAATGATTTAATAGATATTGATTTTGGCAGAAGAAGTCTAGCTCCTTTTAATCAAATCTTATACGGACCTCCTGGTACAGGTAAAACATACAATACGATTAATAAAGCAATTGAAATAGCAAATCCTGAATTTGATTTAACACAAGACAGAAATATAGTTAAATCTGAATACGAAAGATTGGTAAATGAAGGTCAAATTGTATTTACTACTTTCCATCAAAGCATGACCTATGAAGATTTTATAGAAGGGATAAAGCCCGTGATTGAAGAAAATGAAGATGGTGCCAAAAGTGTGGTTTATGAAGTGAAAAACGGAATTTTCAAAGAAATATGTAAGAATGCAGAAAAACCACCATTTGAAAAACTTGAAGTTAAAAAAAATTATTCTTTTGATGATGCCTTTAATGATCTTGTTTTGGAAGCGAATGAAAAACTTGAAAATAATGAACAATTATTTCTTCCAATTTTAACTGAAAACTTAGGTTTAAAAATAGTTGGTATTTCAGATAGAGGAAATTTAATTTTAAAGCCGATTTATTCTGATGATGCAAAAGAATACATTGTTTCATACTCTCGTGCTGAAAAATTACAACAAGTTTTTCCTGATTTATCAGTTGTAAAAAACATTGACAAAGAATTTAGAGCGGTTATTGGAGGTTCAAATTCAACAGCTTATTGGTCGGTTCTGAATTACATCAACAATAAAATAAATTCAGAAAAAAAATCTACTTCTCAAAATATTGCATTACCACCTAAACCATTTGTTCTCATCATCGATGAAATCAACCGTGGTAATGTTTCTCAAATTTTTGGAGAATTAATTACATTGATTGAAGAAGATAAACGCTTAGGAAATAATGAAGAGCTAGAAGTTACTTTACCATATAGTAAAGAGAAATTTGGAGTTCCTTCTAATCTACATATTATCGGAACGATGAATACCGCCGATCGTAGTGTTGAAGCTTTAGATACTGCTTTGAGAAGACGTTTTGTGTTCGAAGAAATGCTTCCAAAATACGAATTGGAAGAACTTCAACAAAATCTGTATAGTTTTTCCGCATCTGATATTTTGAAAACAATCAATTTACGTATTGAAAAATTACTGGATCGAGATCACCAAATTGGTCATGCATATTTCATCCATAAAAATGAAATAACAATTATTGATTCATTTTATAAAAATATAATCCCATTATTGCAAGAATATTTCTTTGGAGATTATGGCAAAATTGGATTGGTATTAGGGAAAGGATTTATTCAGGACGATAGCGATTTTAAAGATAATAAAATTGAAACTTCATTTTTTGCTAGTTTTAATTATGATAATGCTGAAGATTTCGAAAACAGAATATCTTATAGAGTATTAGGCTTAAATGATAAGGACTTTGATTTCGAAAATGCGATCAAATTATTAATGAATAAGAAATGATTGTGATAAAAGACAATCGTATTACTGTTTTCGAACATGATAAGCTTTTCTTTAATCTGAAAAATGACAAAGAAAAACAACTTCATGATGCTTTAGAGCTCTATCACGGAAATTATACACCATTTTTTAAACTCATTAGAAATGGTGTGCAATTCAATGAAAATGTTGGGGTTATTCAAATAGGGAAAATAACCATTGAAGTTTTGCCCAAAGTCGATAAATCAGGTGAAGAAAAATGGCGTAATTTATTGATTGGAATGATCAAAACGGTATGGGGATTTGATGTAAAATCAACAGGTTGTAGTTCATTAAAACTAAAATCAAACTCTATGTTAGAGCTTTATTTTGAATTATTTATTTCTGAGGTTGAATATTTATTGCACAGAGGTCTAATCAAAAGATACCGAAAGAATGAAGGAAATCAAACTTCATTAAAGGGAGCTTTACAATTTTCAAAGCATATTTCTCAGAATTTGGTTCACAAAGAACGATTTTATGTAAAATATACGCAGTATTCTAATGAATATACGATTCATGAGATTCTTTTTAAAACAATAAAATTATTAGCTAATCTTAATTCAAACCCACAATTGAAAGGAAGAATTGGATCATTATCTCTTAATTTCCCTGAAATGGGAGAGATAAAAGTAAATGAATCTACTTTTAATAAAATTGTATTAGATCGAAAAAACCAACACTACCAAACGGCTTTAGAAATCGCCAAATTATTATTGTTAAATTATCATCCTGACGTTTCTAAAGGGAGAAACGATGTATTGGCTTTAATGTTTGATATGAATAGTTTGTGGGAACAGTTTATTTTAGTGACTTTAAAAAGAAAACTAAAAACACATAATGTAACTTCTCAAGTGACCAAGAGTTTTTGGAAACCTGATTCTGGTTACTCATCCAAAATGCGTCCTGATATCATTCTAAAATGCAAAGAAAATCATCAAATTTTTGTTTTAGATACAAAATGGAAAAACCTAAATGGTTACAATCCTTCACCCGAAGATTTGCGTCAAATGTATGTGTATCACAGATTTTATCAAGCTAAAAAAGTTGCTCTTGTATATCCTTCAGATCAACATTCAATTCAAAAAGGAAATTATTTCAGTTCAGAAAATCATTTAGAAATGTCTGATAAAGAATGTAGTATTATGCAAATTGCAACGGCTTCAGATATTAAAGTTTGGCAAGAGGAAATTGTAAATCGAATTAAAATATTATTAGATTAATCTAATTTTTTGTCACAAAAATCAACAAAATTTGTGACAATTATTACAGTATAAATATGACAGAAACATCTAAAAATCAAATAGAAACAAAAATTTCAAAATCTCCTTTTGGCGAAATAATTTTTTGAGTTTACAATATTCAAAATTTTAAAATCCATAACTTAAAATGTCCGTTATTTCATACAATTTAATATGTTTTGCATGTAATAACGGACATTTATGCTTGATCAATAATTATTTCTAAAATATGTTATAAATTAACTAGTAGATCTAATTGTTTCTGAATTTCTTCATTTTTTATTTTACGATGCGATGCATTGTACACACATTTTCCATCTTTTATAATAAGGATTTGCGGTGATTCGTGCTGAACATTGTATCGTCGTTCAATCTCATTAGAGAGTGGTCTAAACGCTAATAAATCTAAATAATTCAGTTCAAAGTCGCTTTCTTTTACAATATCCCAAATAATATCACATAATCCACAAGTTGTGCTGTGTTTATAAATAATTTTTGGTTGATTAAAAGATGCTTGATCAATTTGATCTAAGTGATCTAAAGTTGTAATATTTATTTTTTTCATTTTTATTTCTATTATTTCACTTATAAAATTACGTCGAAAAGAAGGAATAACCTACTCTATTTTCCTTATATGATAAATTATAAAAAATGCGCTAAGGAAATCTTCTTGTTCATTTTTTTTACTCTGTAACTATTCTTAATTTCTTCAATCGATGCTGATAACTTTGCAAATAATTACGTTTTAACTTTTCTGATAAGTACGATTTATCAATCAAATCTTGTACTTTATCTTCTTTGGATGTTAAATTTTGAATGACTTTTATAATTGATTTTTCTGTCATTTCAGCTTTCTCTCCTAAAATAAATAATTGGTCTATTATTTTACCTTTTGAGATTGATTTTGGTAATAATCCTTCTTTTAATGCAAAATCTGCATCGTCAATATGAATTTTGGTATTCAATAAATCATAAGCTGGACTTAGTTTAAAATCGCCTTGCTGAGTTTCTATCAACGAAAAATTCTTTAAATGTGCATCTCCATTAGAAAACAGATAATTGAAAACAATCAAAGCGAATAACTTTGGAGTTTCTACTTTCCAAGCAGGGACATATTTTTTCAAGGCTTCAAATAATTCGAGATAATTTCCTTCATACTTGTATTGTTCCCCATCAGTTGCAGGAGATTTCCCTAATAAAGAAGCAAAATCTTCCACAGCTAACTTATCTCCAATTTCATTGTAATCAAATCGTTTAGTAAGGTATGCTGGACTTCCATCTTTAAAAAAAACTAAAGCATTTTCTGCCGTTTCAATTTTAAAAACTTGTTTAGCGATTTGCATCGTTAAATGCTCATTCGCTGGTGCAAATTCACTATTTTTGGGTAAATCAGAAATTGGTTTTAAAATATAATGTCCACTTTCGTTTTCATTCGTTAATCTTAGTTCATTTCCATCAAGAATTAAAGAATATTTCTCTTGAAAACCTGAGATAGAAATATGTGTTTGATTTTGGTTAAAACTACTTTTATCCTTACGATCAGTTGGCGAAGTATAATTTAAAAATGGACTTACCTTTTTACCATTAAACATTTTCTTTAGAACAACAGGACTGTACGCATTAAAATTTTCTTTTAAAGAACCGGGACAATTAATTAATTCTAATTTCATTTTACACTCTTTCTATTGTTACTGCACCAATTGTATCTATTTTAGATGCTTTCAATAATATTCCAAAAGCATCATCTTCATCAATCTTATATGTTTTACAAATCATACGTTTATTTACCCCTTCTGGTAATAAATGATAGAAAAAAGGAAACAAAGTTTCAGAATCAAACTCTTTTTGATTTTTAGGCAACGTTAAACTTATAGAAGGCTTAGAATCATCATTTAACCAATCTTCATTATAGATAAAATGAAAGCGACCATTATCCAATTGCGTTAGAACTCCTGCCCTTTCTCCTTTATATAAAATTTGAGCAATTCTCATGATTCAATTGTTTTAACCTCTAATTTAATTTCTAATCCTAAGGCATCACACAACTTTTGAAGCGTTTCTAAAGTTGGATTACCTTTACCACTTTCAAATTGTTTTAACGTTCGTAAACCTACACCTGAAATCTCCGCTAATGTTTCTTGTGATATCGCTAAAACTTTACGACGTTCTTTTATCTGTTCGATTAATAATAGTGTCATATAATGCACTTTTAATGTAAATTTAGAAAGAAATTAGATATAAAACAAGAAAAGTGCAATGAATTGCACTTTTAAGACAATAATATATGTTAGATGTATGAATAGATCTAAATAATGCAATATAATGCACTTTTAAAGTTGTCTTTTACATTTGTTATATGCTTCCGTGATTTTGATTATATCGTAATCTGGATACTTATTTGTTTCCGTCCATTCTTTCAATAAAAAAGGACAATCACTAATTAATTTTGCAATTCTTTTTTTTGAATTTGATGCATCAACATATACTATTTCATCATTTTTTACCAGTAGAGGAAAGATTAATTTTTCACCATCATATGGATTAAATGTTCGCAAATAATAATGAGATAATTGACCTACAATAGCTTCTTCAAAAAAATCATTCTTATCATTTTTTAGGGTTACATATTTTACTAATTTATCAAATTCATCATTTACAACAAATGATTTAATATCTTTTGGTTTAAGTTTTATTTTTTCATCATTCACTAAGAAGTAAACAACTTTAGAATTATTTCCTATTACTTCTCCCTTTATTGTATCATTCGAGTGATTGATATAATATTCTGAATTGAATTGTACACCTACTACAGTTATGAAAAGTATAAAAATTAAAGTTATATATTTCATATTATTATTTAATTAGTAAATCTAAATATATTTATAAAATAAGTATGGATATTTTACTATAAAATGTTAAACTTATAATAAATTTTGGTACACCAAAACTACACCACAATCCCCTACACTATTGATCAATAAAGACTTTTGTACTTTCTGTATCGATTAGACAGCCAAATACCGCCATTGACTACCATATCTTTAAAATATTTGAAAGTTTATTTTATTTTTAAAAGTTTGTAGATAAATCAAATGTCTCATTTGTTTTAAAAACTTACACTTCAGTTATTTTGGATGGAACTATTTTTGAAGCGATTTTCATAATTCGTTTAAGTAGTGTGGTTGTTGAGATATTTAAATATCAAGCTGTACTTCTTATACCCAAACCTTCTTTTGTTAGCTGAACAATATGATTTATGGTAGTAAGGTAAGCGTTGTAACTATACATTTCACCCTTTTTTCTGACAATTTTTACATTTAAAACGTTGGTTTCCATTCCTCGTTTTAATATATTTTATTAATTTATCAGAACAATTAGAAAATATTTTTATTTGATAATCTAAGTTAAAAGTTGATTTTGTCATATTTTGTTAATGATAAAATATGTTAAAATTATCCACCATCACATCTGATACACAAGGGTGTCAAATGAATTGATTTTAAATTTTAAAGAGCTTAAAAATACACAATAGTAGAGATATAGTCCACTATTGAGTAAAGATATTTTATAGTTAAAATATTGTTTGTGAGCTTTTACGAGTTACATACACATCTGATACACTACTAAACATTATAAACAGTGAGATTATCACCTTCTGCATTGGCAAATAAAACTTATTAAAAATT